>NZ_JBFRFN010000009.1:0-256262 GCF_052114825.1 Paenibacillus sp. 2TAF8 | reverse complement strand
ACCTTAAAGCTTCAAAACCCTTTTAGCCTTCGGCGTGCTGTTCAGACGCTTTGCTCGCTGAGCTCTACGGCTCAAAACCTTAAAGCTTCAAAACCCTTTTAGCCTTCGGCGTGCTGTTCAGACGCTTTGCTCGCTGAGCTCTACGGCTCAAAACCTTAAAGCTTCAAAACCCTTTTAGCCTTCGGCGTGCTGTTCAGGCGCTTTGCTCCCTGAGCTCTACGGCTCAAAAACTCAAAGCTCCGAAACCTTTTTAGCCTTCGGCGTGCTGTTCAGGCGCTTTGCTCGCTGAACGTTGGGGAACCTTTAATTACCGGCGCTCTTCTGCTGTCCTAGGTCCGTTGTTAATTTTCCACTTGATTGTTAGCCTCTGCTTTTTGCACCGTTTCTCTTGGGGCTGCCTCTGTATCCAAGCGTTTCTCCAGTGCTGCCATATCTGGCGGCAGTGGGGCCCGGAACGTCATTCGTTCCCGAAGAATCGGATGTTCGAATATCAGTTCACACGCATGCAGCGCTTGGCGTTCAATCCACGTATCCCGTTCCTCTCGAATACCCATAGTCCGCTCCTCCACATGATGTACAGGCAACGTTTTGTACATTCGATCACCTATCAGCGGGCAACCAATGGACGTCATATGTACCCGGATCTGATGTGTTCGCCCACTTTCGAGTTTCAGGCTTACAGCACTGGCACTACCATCTGACCAACGTGAGAGCGTTGAGTAAAGCGTTCTGGCTGCATATCCGTCTGGTGTAACAATACGGCGATGCGGCTCTTCCGGGTCGCGGTCAATTGGGCCGTCGACTGCTCCATGTTCTGGAGCAGGGCTACCATGCACCAGCGCGATATATTTTTTATCCACAGTGCCCGCGATCATCTGCTCTGATACATGCTGATGCACATACGGATTTTTGGCGATTGCCAGCACACCGGATGTCTCCTGATCCAATCGGTGGATAGGCCGGAAACGGAATTTCTCGCCTTTTTGTTGCCAGTAATGCACCACACCATTAGCCAAAGTACCCGTGTAGTGCCCATGGGTCGGATGCACGATAATTCCGGCATCTTTGTTCACGATCAGCAGATGTTCATCTTCATATAGCACGGTAAACGGAATAGGCTCCGGCAGAATATCATCTGACTCCTCCTGCTCCATCCGAACCTCCACCAGATCACCCGCGCTCACCTTGACACTAATGTATACCCGTTCACCATTCAGCATAACACCTTGCTCGGTCAGCTTGATTTTGGATAAAAGCTTGCGTGAAACCTGCAGCCGCTTCTGAAGCACGGTCTTTAGCAGCCAGCCGTCCTCCACTTCGGTAACCCTGTAGGCAATCGGCGCATAATACAGGCTCATTCTTTGCGGCGGAATACTTTTTTGCTCCGCACATATTCAATATCCGCAACTTGTTGTCTTGCATTGGCTGTCCGTGCAACAACAAAGAAATAATCCGATAGACGGTTCAAATACCGGCGCACCGACGGATTAATATCCGTATGCTGTCCCAGCGTGACGGTACGGCGCTCTGCACGGCGGCATACCGTCCGGCATACATGCAGTGCAGATGAGAGTTGACTTCCACCAGGTATAATAAAACGTTCTACTTTAGGATTTTCGGCATCGTATTGATCGATCCACTGTTCCAGACGTGTAACCATTTCATCCCTTACCTTGTACTTTGTCTCACTTATACGCACAAAAGCCAAATCTGATCCACAGTCAAACAGCTCCTGCTGCACTTCGAGCAGATGTTCACGCAGATCCTCAAACTTCCCATTGGCAGAGTCAATCAGGCTAATCGCTTGACCCACAAAACAATTTAATTCATCAATCGTACCATAAGCTTCTACCCGGTCATCATCCTTGATAACTCGGCCTCCGATCACGGAAGTCTGGCCTTCGTCACCAGTTCGTGTATATATACCCATCATATTCCCTCCAATTGTGCATTTAAGCTATATAACAGATGTTGAAATATTTCACCCGATCATCTCATACTTGTCTTTTCTAATCTTCATAACGCAATTGTTGACCTTTCAGATCAATGGCGAGGCCGGATACCAGCATATAGATCTGCTCTGCATGGGTCTGTAGAATTCGGTTAACCGAAGCCATTCTCGCAGCAAAAATACGTTCCTCTTCCGACGGACGCAAGCTACCATGCATCTCGTTTGTAATGATGAGTATTTTGCCCTGATAGGACAGCAGTGCATCCAGTAATCGTTGTGTTTCCATCCGTTGTTGATGAAAATCAGTTGCTTCCCTGAAACTCGCCGCCATCCAGGATGTCAAACTGTCCACGATCAAAATGCGCTGATCGGCCAGAAACAGATTGGATTCCCGATTAATCTGGGTCACCACTTCTGCAAGTTTTAGGCCGTTTCCCACCTGAATGGCACGATAATGAGCGGATGGTAATTCGGGTATAACGGGATCATGATCACCAGTGGATAAATATACACCTTCCCGACTCATTTGAGCCGCATATTTCAACGCAAAGCGCGTTTTTCCGCTACCTATGCCACCTGTGACCGTAATCAGCAATCCGTTCCCTCCTTCCATACCTAATCTCTACAGCAATGTTTATTCTGTCAACGCTTTAAGTACTTTTTTTGACTCTTCTTTGTTAGCTGCTGATAATGGAATGGTGGCGAACATGTTGCTCGGTGCATAGTTTACATCCTTGAACATTTGCATATCCTCAAGCGGAATACCGTAAAGATGAGTTTCCTTTTTCATATCAGAACCATCGTCGCCCTTCCCTTTTTCGACCAATACGGATCCTTCAAATACGCCACGTTTATATTTTTTGGCATCAAAGGTATCGTCCAGCGGAACATTCGAGCCGTTCTGACCATACTGTTTCATATCATTTTCCGGCAGAATGAAGATGTCGTGGCTACCTGCAGCATATTCAACCAATACTTTTTGAACATCATACATCGCACTTGTAATAATTTCGACTTTCGGCTCTTCACCGAGCTTTTTCTGCAAATTCGTTTGCAACTGCTCTGAAATACCGGTTGGATTTCCTTGATTATCAATAATAAACACTGTAAACCCATCCTTGCCGCCACACCCAGCTAATACAAAGATTAATGAAATTATTGCGGCAAGTCCCCAAAATCTTTTCATTCCAGCTCCCCCTTTAGTCTCCTAAGTCCAATATATCACAATTGTTCCACGCAAAAAAATAACCTCTCTCATCTAAACGCAAATCGAGGCACACAGCAAAAAAGAGACCCTTTCGGATCTCCTTCTTCCCTATGTTAACCTATTTCTTTTCAAACGTATAATCGAAGTATATATCCTTCAAATCAATGGTTACTTCGGTTTGACCGGATTAGCCTTCATGTATTCGTTAATCTTCAAATCCAGCAGACTGCTGATCTCAATCACAACATCGGATGTAAATGATTTCTCTTCTAGGAAAATCTGTTCCATCTTACTCCGAAGCATACGGATCTCATCTTCCAAGGAAATGTTATGCAAGGATGCGTGATCAGGGTTCACCGACCATCGGTCGCCATGATCGCCTTCTGCCAGAACGTGTCCACGATTCGTCGGTAAATCATATTCAACACAAAACAAAGCTAACCCCTCCTCGGAAAATTATTTTCCAAATATATGAAATCTCATTTCAAATTGAAATTATATCATAATATTTTGTAAAAGAAAGTATTTTTTTGGAAAAGTTCCAAACACCTTGTTTATATTGTGTTTCTTTCGAACTATTAACCCTCTTTTTGAACTTTGTAAACAAAATTTCCGATACGTTCCAAAGCTTCATTCAACTGGGACACTGAAGTCGCATAAGAGCAACGTAAGAACCCTTCTCCTTGTGGGCCAAACACGTTACCTGGAACAGCAGCAACCTTATTCTCCGTCAACAATCGTTCAGCAAACAGATCAGAACTCAGACCTGTCTTTTGAATACTTGGAAAAGCATAGAATGCCCCTTGAGGTTCATGACATTCAAGTCCGATATCCCGGAATCCCTGTACAATCAAACGTCTACGCTGATTATAAGATTCTACCATTCGGTCTTTCTCACCGAGTCCATTCGTCAGTGCTTCGAGCGCAGCAACCTGCCCCATAGCCGGTGCACACATCACCGTGTACTGATGAATTTTGAGCATTGCTCCTATGAGTTCAGGATGTCCGCACATGTATCCGATTCGCCAGCCAGTCATCGCAAACGCCTTGGAAAAACCGCTCACCAGAATCGTGCGCTCTTTCATATCAGGAATCGCAGCAAAGCTGACATGTTTTTGATTATACGTCAATTCAGCGTAAATTTCGTCAGCAATCACGATCAGATCATGTTTTTTGATAACTTCCGCGATAGGAAGCCATTCTTCATAAGTCATGATAGCTCCTGTTGGATTACTTGGATAACATAGAATAACGACCTTTGATTTCGGTGTAATGCTAGCTTCCAGCGCTTCAGCGGTTACCTTGAACTGATCCTTCGCATACGTCTCCACACCAACAGGGATACCTCCGCCGATGGATGCAATGGGTGAGTAGGCTACATAGGAAGGCTCCGGGATCAGAATTTCATCTCCAGGTACAATTAATGCACGCAATGCAAGGTCAATCGCTTCACTTCCACCTACGGTGACAATAATCTCATCTTTTGGATCATACTTCGTGTCAAATTGTGTCTCCAAATAATCGCTAAGTGCTTCACGCAGCTTCGGCATACCTGCATTCGATGTATAACTAGTCATACCTCTTTCAAGTGAGTATACGCAAGCTTCACGCATATGCCATGGTGTTACGAAATCCGGCTCACCTACGCCTAATGTAATGATATCCTTGTTGTCACCCACCAGATCAAAAAACTTACGAATGCCGGATGGGGGAATTTGCTTAACCAGCGGAGCCAAATATGAGGACATCGTTTTGTTATTACCTGTTGTCTGTTCATTCACTATCATGACACATCTTCCTTTACGGCGAGATCATGAGACGGTTGTCTTCCTGATGGTCTTCAAAAATAATCCCGTCCTGCTTATATTTTTTAAGAATAAAATTCGTCTTGGTTGACAGTACTGAATCAATCGGAGACAACTTCTCCGATACAAAGTTAGCCACTTCACGCAGATTGCCGCCTTCTACTTCAACAAGTAGATCATAGGCTCCCGACATGAGGTAAACGGACTTCACTTGCGGATAAAGATAGATACGTTCAGCAATCCCTTCAAAGCCACGCCCACGCTCGGGTGTAATCTGAACTTCGATCAGGGCCGTCACTTTCTCATCATCAATTTTGCTCCAGTTCACTACCGTTGCATATTTAACGATGACGTGTTCTTCTTCAAGCTGAGCTACAGCAGCTTTGATTTTATCTTCCGACTCCCCCAGCAGCGTTGACAGCAGTGCGGGAGTCCTTCTCGCGTCTTCCTTCAACAGATCCAGAACTTTGAGTTGCAGATCGTTCAACTCTTTCATCGTTTTCCCTCCAGCGTCATCCAGGTTCCTAAAATGAATTAATACTTATATTACATGAATTTAACGTTGATGCATAGACAAAAGACCGCCTGCCTTCAATTCAGGCAAGCGGTGGTATGGTCTGTAGGGATATGCTTCAAACCCCTTATCTACAGGTTACATGTAATAAGGGTTGCCGTAATTCGGTTGACGCGGAGTTACATTGGGCACTTGACCATAAGGAGTGTTTTGCGCATTTTTCTCCTGCACAAATTGTTGACATTTCTGCTGTGCCTGGTGTGCAGATTGAATCTGCTTGTCCAGGTCCTGACGTGGTGCTTTGGCGGAAGCCGAATACATATTGTTCTGCTGCATCAGGTTAAACAGCTCGCCTTGCAGGCGAAGTGTATCATTCGTCAAATCATTGAACATACTTCGAACCATGGGACAGGAAGATTCTGTTGTGGCCGTCGTGTATTCGCGCGAAGTTCGTCTCAGGTCTGCAAGAATCGTTTTTAACAAATCTTGTTCTTGCATAAAAGTACCGGTTTGATTATACATGTATTTTCCTCCTATTTTGCTGATTTATTGTTGCAAACTACCTGTAAATGTGAAGTTATTGTGATTGGGAAGGTGCAAGAGATTGATGCTGATGCAAGGTTTGAATCAATGTGTTCATATGTTGCTCATGAGAGCGAACATATTGATTCAATGCCTGCTGAATCGCCGGATGTGTGGATATAGAAGCTGTGGCTGCACATTGCTTGATCAGCATCTCCTCGTTCGAGATGGAATCCGCGATGTAGTTCAATTCTTTTGGACTCAGGGCTTGCAATTGTGAATGCTGCATGTACGTCGTACCTCCTAGATCTAAAGTTTATGCGAATTTATTGTTACCTTGAATGACAAAACTATACCAATGTGAAGACAAAGGAGCTGGTTCTAATGGATCTCGTCTATGGTACGCCTTACTGGCCTTCTACCTATAAAACGCATATTGACTATCCCTCTTTAAATGATGACATCTCGTGTGACTGCCTGATTATAGGCGGCGGTATGGGAGGAGCACTTACTTCCAGATTGCTTGCACAGCGCGGCTTGGATACCGTTGTAATTGATAAGCGTAAAATTGCACATGGCAGCAGTTCTGCCAATACTGGACTGCTACAATATACCAATGACAAATCATTGACTTCGTGTATTAACACATTTGGAGAAGCGAAAGGTGTACGCTTTTATCAGCTATGCCGTGATGCGATGAAACAGCTTACCGAAATTGCTGGAAGTCTCAAGACCGATCCGTGGTTTATTCCGCGGAACAGCTTTTGCTTTGCTAGCTCTGAGGAAGATGTTGCAATGCTGGAGGAAGAGTATCAAACACTGCAAAAGTATGGATTTGATGCAGAGCTATGGAATACAGATCAGATCAAACATTATTTTCCATTTGAAAAACCGGCGGCTTTGTACACAAAAGGAGATGCGGAAGTAAATCCCTTTCGCTTTGTTCAAAGCTTGTTTGAATCAGCTGCCCAACATGGGGCACTAATTTACGAACAAACCGAAATGATTCACTGCGACTATGATGATGAAGGGGTATGGTGTCACACCTCACATGGCAAAATTCGAGCTAAACAGGTTGTGTATGCAGCTGGATATGAAACTCAGGAAATCAAAAAAGACAAGGGAGCCTATCTCAAAGCAACGTATGCAATTACGACCAAACCTCTGCCAGACCTGAGCCGTTGGCATGAGCAAGCCATGATTTGGGAAACAGCCCGCCCTTATCTTTATATGCGTACTACGCCAGACAATCGAATTATTGTGGGTGGGCTTGATGAGGAAATACCTGCGCAAGATCAGCGTGAGTTACGTGCGAGGAATCAAGGCGATGTGTTACTTGAAGAAGTCCAGTCCTATTTCCCGTCGGATGCGCTTGAAGTGGATTATGCCTGGGGCGCTGTGTTTGGTAATACGCATGATGGTCTCCCGCTTATCGGTACTCATCCGGATTATCCACATTCATATTTTGTTGAAGGATATGGGGGGAATGGAACGGTGTACAGTATGATCGCGGCATCCTTGATTGCAGATGCTATCATCGGTACTCCGAATGAAGATATGAAGTTATTCTCCCTGACAAGAACCAGCAAACCATCACCAATGTAAAAAAAAGGGTGAAAAACAAGAAAGAGAAATTCACTCATTAGTAACTCTTCGTGTCCAGATCCAAATTACAAAGGGTACAGCTAAGGGAAAATAACCCTTCCCTATGCTGTACCCTATTCATATGAATATCAAATCAAATTTACGAATCACGAGGAGCAGTCTCCACCAAAAGCCTACGCATAAACATCCAGCCAATAAGCGGAAAAGCACCCAAGATAATAATGAGCCAAACTAACATTGCAGTGGATGGCGAATTCACTACGGTGATCATAAATATAGTCAGCCCAAAAAGTCGACCAGTCATCAGGCACAGCTCTCTCAATACGACAAGTTCTACCCTTTTTTCCACATTTTCGCCGCTCGTGCCCATCATGTCGAAACCTGCGGAGATCATCGGCAAAATATATAGTGGCATTGCTATTGCGCTTCCGATCCCCATAAAAAGCAGCGTCCCGTAAGTTACTTTCCAGAGCAGAGGGAATAGCACCACAAGCAACAAAATAGAACCTGTCAGCATCCCTTTGGATCGATACTGCGGTTTAAACCATTTTCCTGCAGCCCAATAACTGGCTAGAGCTACGGCCGAAGTAATGAGTGAGAACTGCCCAAGTTTATACTCTTGTGTTGTCGCCAGATATACAAGTAAAGCAATCAGAAAAGCAAATACACCTTCCCGCGCTCCCTGGGCAATTAACCCCATAGCCAGTGGTCGCCATGGGCTTTTTGCTACCGATAGCTGACGGATTGGCTCTGACCAGCGGTATGTACCGCTGACTTTTCGTTTCTTTAGAAAAAAACTAAAGATCACGGCAATGATATAAATGACAAGGGATACGGTAAATATCAGCCGATAGCCAGTATTATCTACCATACGAGAAATGATAAGACCCGAAAACCATGGTCCTATAATGCCTGTCATGGAGCCCAACAGCCCAACCCAGCCATTAAACAAATCTCTATTTTTCCGATCCGTAATTTCAAAATACACCACATTAAAGGCAATCCAGAACAGCCCAAGTGCACAACCTAACAGCAACCCAAGCGGCCAGATCCAATCCACGGCACTTGCACCCGTCCATAGAACGAGCATATAGAAAATTCCGGATAACGCAATGCCCAGTCTGAGCGCACTCATTTTGTTATACTCTTTGACCCACTTTCCAGCTAGCCAAAACGTAATACCGATGGCGAGCTGCTGACTGATGGTAAACCAGCCGAGCATGGCGTAATCCGGGCGGCTTTTCCAGAGAAACACGTTCAAAAACGTACCGGACAACGCTCCGGCTAACGCAAACAATCCATTCACGCCCAAAAGCAGAATGGATTGTCTTCCCAAAGTAATCTTCATCTGCCCCTCCTTGATCACCTGAAGCAATAACATGAACAGGCTTTTCTTAGGCTTAACCTACCCCAAGCAGAAGGAAAACATGATGAAATTTTGGTTTATATAAAATTTAGCTTACTGATTGTATATGATTAATTACTGTGCACTCAAGTTCTGAATCAACCGTAGGCGGTCATCTTCAGACAAACTGTATTGAACCTGAAAACAACCGGAGCATACATAGGTCAGCACAGTAAATGGAGGTGACAATACGGAACCTTTGCCTGAAGCCGCATTAGTAATCGGTGTAAACGTATCTTGACTAGCTGCCTGTGTTCCAGCAAGGATCATAAATTCCCGGCAATTTGGACACTCAGGCACTTCCTCTTGCTGATCCAATTGCTTCTCCACACCTTGTTCATACTGAATCAGATCATTACCCTCGTCTGCATATTTGTTCAATGTTCTCAGTTCCGGCAATTTCAGCTCCACTTCATCTCCCCATAATGAAGTTAGATCCGACACTTGCTCTTTATCGTTTGTAATATCCTGAGCAGCAAAGTCTTCTTCGCTTTCTTCGACCTCTTCGTCACCGATGTTAATGTTCAGTGTACGATAACCCTTCAATTCATTGTGACAATACGGACATTCTTCTTCTGGCCCAAGTTCCTCATCCCACACAATTTCTGTTTGGCACCAAGGACATACTGTTGTTTCCATCATGTATCAACCTTTCTCTTTCAGATAATCACGTATTCAGCACATAGATTACACCGATGGCAAAAAATACAATCGATGCCGCAAACAAAATCCGTATCAATATTTTCATCATCGATCCCCCTAGATAATGCTTGCGCCAATAACAAAGGACAGTGAGACAGAAATGATCATCGATATCAATCCGACTGCACGATTATCCGCTTCAATCTCCCGGTCAATTGAAAACACTGGCGTCAGGAACTCAAACAAAAAGTATGCAATCAACAGCAAAACAAACCCGACAAAGGACCATGTCATCGCTTCATATACTGAAGATTTCGCCTGAATGCAAAAACGTAGCACATTGCAAATACCGAAGATTTTCCCCCCTGTAGCCATTGCAACAGCAACATTCCCTTTTTTGATTTCCGTCCAGCATTTATACTTGGTCACCAGTTCGAAGCACGCCAGAAAAACGAGCAACTCCATGATTGCAACCGAGAAGAAACCGAGGACCATCCCTAAGGGATGAGACAGTAGTCCGTCAATCGCTTCTTTCACTCCCCATTCTCCTTCCGAATCTACTGTCCAGTTTGTCTGAACAGCAGATATTTTTCATTCAAGTTCAGGCTATTCCAGTTCTGCGACGGTTACACCATTGCCGCCTTCTCCGTAATTGCCCAGACGATAGCTTTTAATATGTTTATGCTTCCGCAAGTAATCCTGAATACCCGTACGCAAAATTCCTGTACCTTTACCATGGATGATATACACTTGACCCAAGTTGGCAAGAAATGCTTCATCAATGAAACGATCCGCTTCCATCAGTGCCTCTTCCAAGTTAGCCCCCCGCAGATCCAGCTCGCTCTTCACATTATCATCCCGAGTACGTTTCACGCCTGTAACCGGTTTTTGTTTTGCCTGCTTCGTTGCTGGGGCTACCTGCTGCAGTTCCAAATCATCCAGCGATACCTTCATTTTCATAATACCGAGCTGCACAACAGCATCCTTACTGCCAGCCATCTCCACAACATGCCCCTTCTGATTGAGACTGTAGACAAGAACTTCATCCCCAGGGCCGATCGCGCGGGCTTTTGGTACCGCCGTTTTTTTGACGGTTTTTCTGCGTTTCTCCGGCTCTGCTTCATCCAACTGTTTCCGAGCAGCAATTAATTTATGCTCTTTGACAGATGCCCCCTCCTCCAAAGCGAGCTGGCGAAGATCAGCAATGATTTTCTCCGCTTCGGCACGAGCCTTGTCTACGATGCTGCGAGCATCATCCTCTGCTTTTTCGATTCGGCGGTCACGCTGTTGTTCCAGCTTTTCAAGTTCGGCTTGATGACGGCTGCGCAACTTCTCCATATCTTGGCGAAGAGCCTCTGCCTTTTCACGCTCTTGTTCAGCTGTAAGACGGTTCTCTTCGAGCGAAGCGATCATATGTTCAATCCGCTGATCTTCTTCCTTCACTTCACCGCGGGCGTAATCCAAAATGTAACCGGGAAGTCCTAGACGCTCTGCAATCGCAAATGCGTTACTGCGTCCTGGTACACCGACTAAGAGACGGTATGTCGGGCTCAGAGTATTGATATCAAATTCCATGCTGGCATTAATCACGCCTTTACGCTCATAGGCGTATGCTTTCAGCTCACTGTAGTGCGTCGTTGCCACCATCCGGCAGCCTGTCCGGTGCATATGCTCCAGCATGGAGATTGCAAGTGCTGAACCTTCCGCCGGGTCTGTCCCTGCTCCAAGCTCGTCCAGCAGCACAAGACTTTTTGGCGTCATATTTTTCAAAATACGAATGATATTGGTCATATGGCTAGAGAAAGTACTAAGACTCTGTTCGATACTCTGCTCGTCACCAATGTCGGCATAAATGGCATCAAATACACATAGCTGACTGCCGTCCTCTGCTGGAACAAACAACCCCGACATGGCCATCAAGCTCAATAGACCAATGGTTTTCAAGGTTACCGTTTTACCACCCGTGTTTGGTCCAGTCACGATAATAGAGGTATAATCGTTACCAAGCTCAATATCAATTGGAACAACATGATCAATCGAAATCAGCGGATGACGTCCTTTTTTCAGCTTGAGGAAACCCCTGTCGTTCATTCGAGGCAATGTTGCTTTCAGTTCACGGGCTAAACGTGCTTTGGCAAAAATAAAATCAAGCGATGCCAGCAAATCGACATCATATAACAACCACTCACCCTGCTCGCTGACAAAGGCCGTCAATTTCTGCAAAATAATTTCAATTTCGCGCTCTTCCCGAATCCGGGTTTCACGTAATTTATTGTTCATAGCCACGATGGATTCCGGCTCAATGAACAGTGTTGCCCCTGATCCTGACTGGTCATGGACAATGCCCCCGAAATAGGAGCGGTATTCCGCTTTGACAGGAATAACAAATCGATCTCCACGGATCGTAATGAGCTGATCTTGCAGCATTTTGGATACGGTGGACGAACGAATCATAGAATCCAGCTTTTCACGAATGCGAGCTTCTCCCCCGCGTAATTCACGGCGAATCTGTGCCAGCGTCACACTCGCACTATCAGAAACTTCCGCATTATCGTCGATACAGATACGAATCGCATCTTCAAGCTCCTTCTGCTCGGACAATTGGTCACTGATATAGAAGAGCGACTCAATCGGTTCATCCTCATGAAGGGCTGCAATCTGACGTTTCAAACGTCTGGCCGCATGTGTTGTATTGGAGATCCCCAGCAGTTCATGCGGATTAAGTGTACCTCCAATTTCAGCCCGTTTCACGGAAGCAGTAATGTCTACAATCCCGCCAAAAGACGGAGAACCTTTCAGACGCTCAAAGGTAAAAGCTTCATCCGTTTGTTGAAGTAAACGTTTTACTTCTTCCAGATCACTACTCGGCTCAAGTTGCTCCACTTTTTTCTTGCCCAATGATGTTTGAGCGAAGCTCATCAATGTATTTAGAATTTTGCGATATTCCAATGTGTGTAATATTTTCGTGTCCAAATGTACAACTCCTTCCAAACTATACCTGTTATTATAACGAAAGAAACTTTGTTGCGCTATTTAACGAATCCTTCCACACATAACTTGAGACATGTCGCCACAAACTACAGGTGTCAGGATTGTGCTATTCATTTTACTCACTTAGAGTTCCCATGTTTAAGCTCAATCCAATCTGAACAAAGGAGGTATCCCCATGAATTTTCTGGGCCATGTCGTACGTTTTATTATTGCAGCTATCGTCTTAATGGTTGTAAGCTGGATCGTTCCCGGTTTCGCCGTTGGTGGTTTCTGGAGCGCGTTGATGCTTGCCTTGGTCATTGCCTTGCTGGGCTGGATCGTTGAAGGCATCTTTGGCAAAAGAGTCAACCCTTTTGGTCGTGGAATCGTCGGCTTTATCGTGAGTGCACTGGTTATTTGGCTGGGTCAATATGTGGTTGATCACGTTGAGGTCAGCCTGCTCGGTGCCATTCTCGCCGCTCTGGTCATCGGGATTATCGATCTGTTTATTCCGGTATCCACACCGTTTGATGCCGGACGCAGCTCCAAAAGCTAATCAAAGTCTACTCGAACTGGCTACTTCTCACAAGAAATGAAACCTCGGATGGCCTTTGGCCTGAAGAGGTTTTTTCATATTTTACGTTTTTTACGTTGATGAGAATTCAAGCTTGATTAATTTTCAAAAAAACGTCATACCCGACATGGTCAGGCATCGTCAGATTGCGGTATGATGATTTGAGAAATCATTCAAATTTTATCCATCTCACATGTTGAAGGAGGCACTTAATGAAAAAAGGTATAACATGGCTTGCTGCCTGTATGTTCATCCTGATTCTTACTGCATGCGGAAGCGCCAAAGACTCTGAAGCATCCGAGCCAGAAATTACAGCCAGTGAACAACTCGTAATCAAAGCAAGCAACTACGAATTCGAGCAACCTGAATACCGACTTAAAAAAGACGTGCCTGTTAAAATTATTTATGAAAACGTCAACGGAAATCACGGTTTGCTTGTGCCTGAGTTCAAACTTCGGTTGGACACCCAAAAAAATTCCAAAGTCATTATCCCGGACAAAGTCGGAGAGTTCGAAATGTCATGTGCCATCGTTTGCGGTCCCGGTCACAGCAGTATGATCTCCAAAATTATTGTGGAAGAATAATTTATCAATACAAGAGCCCCCGCAGCGACGGGAGCTCTTTTTGTATTATAACAAATTATGCAAGAGTTCGCTTGTCAGCACATACACAGACGAAAGAGTCTATTCATTAGGTCTGATCCTGCTCAATCAATTCAATCCATTCGTTATATTCCGTCTGTAATTTCGTATATTCATCGTGCAGCTGACGATATTCCGTATTGAGCTGCTCCGCCTTTTCTTGTTCCATTTCCCGCTCGACCTGTAGTAACCGAAGTTGGTTGGCTGCCAGTTCATAACGTTCACCTATTTCACGGAGTTCATTCTCCAACATTTGTTTCTCTTCATCAGCCTCGGCTTGCTGTTGCTCCCGTTGCGATTGTTCCTTCAACAACTGATCTCGTTCCTGTGTTAATTCCTCCAGCTTCTCGGAACTTGCTGCACTCTCACGCTGCCATGCGGTCACTTCATCCTCCAGAGCTGTCCAGCGCTCCTGCCACGTTTGTTCCTGTGTCGCCCATTCGTCCGCACGAATCTGCCAAACCTGTTCGTTTTGTTCAATCGCCCGGGTTGCCTCTTCTAATTGCGAGCGAAGTTCTTCTTCGCGTGTCGTCAATTGCTGGATACGAGTAGACAACTCCGTTTGATGGGCAGACAGATCTTCATGTTTAATTTGCCATTCGAGTGCTTCCTCTTCTGTCTGCGCAAGCTGATTCGCCTGCTCCGTATAACGCTTGGCAAGCTGCTCAGCGGACTGCCTTGCTTCGTTTAGCGCAACCTCTAACTCTTGCTTCTCCGCTTCAAGTTCACTCATCCGGGAGCCAACATTCTCCTCCCGTTGAAGAGCATCACTATAATCGTTACGGATCTGCTTATATTGCTCTTGCAGACGGATTAATTCCTCTTGAGCACTATGCAATTCATCACGAGTATTATTTAAGTTCTGATGATTATCCTCTAATTCCTTACGATTATCCTCTAACTCCTTACGATTATCATTCAACTCATTACGAGTGTCATATAGTTCTTCATTTAATGATTTGAGTTTCGCTTGCAGAGTCTCGTTTTCTTTCTCATATCGAACGGCTTCTTCATTATAGAGCTTAGCCTCTTCCTTCACGACCGTGAGTTCATCATGCAAGGACTGGACACCAGACTCCAACGATTCGTTCTGCTCCGTTGCTTCTAAAATCTGATTCTCCAGATCGCCAATATCAGCCAGTCTCTGTTCGGCGAGATCTTTCCATGACCGTTCTTTCTCCGTAAGTGCAGTAATCTCATTTTGCAATGTACGCACAGCTGCATGTGCCTGCTCAAGCACCTTATGCAGTCTGCGTTGCTCCTCTTCAGACTTCGCTTCTGCTTCAAGCAGATGCTGCGCATCCTGTTCAAGCTGGGCATGCTGCTCCTGAAGCTTACGCAACTGAGCTGTAAGCGCCGATTCACGATCCACCGCTTCATTATATTGCTCTTGCCATTGTTGCTGAGACTCCTGTGTCTGTTTCAACGACTGCTCCGTCTCACGAAGTTTGTTTTGAAGATCAGTGCTATCACCTTTCAGCTGCTGCAATTGCTGCTGAAGCTCTGTAATTCGGCGTGCCTGAATCTCCTGCTCCTGCATGTAGATCTCATGTTCCTGACGCAGTGACTCCGTTTGGGTACGCTCCGCCTGAAGTAATTGTTCCTGCTCGGAAACCACTTCCTGTGCATGTTGAAGCTGACTCTGCACCTCTGCCAGCTGTTCCGTTATCTCAGTTATGCGAGCCTTGGCCTGCGTACGTTCTTCCTCAAGCTGACGTCCTAGCTTGGCCTGCTCTTGTTGAAGCAGTTCCTTAGATGCTGACTCCGCTTCCGCAGCACGGGTAGCCGCCGCTTCTTGCTCTTCTTTTAATTGCTCTTCATATACTGCCTCTTTCTCCATCCATTCCAGTTCGGACTGCTCGGAAAGAGCATTGAATTCAGCCTGCAATTGCTCAATGGCAACCTGACGTTTCTGCTCGGCATCAGCAAGCAGTGCTTCACGCTCCTGTTTTGCCTGCACTTCGAATGCATCTGCCTGCTTACGTGCATTCAGCTCAGCTTGCTCCAGACGCTGCTTCATTTGATTTTCAAGCTCGCCGTATTGAAGAGCTGACTCTTCCTGCACCTGCTTCAATTTCACCTCGGCCTGCTCCAACTCGGACAAAATAGCTGACTCGGCTTCTTCCTTGGCTGCTTGCACCTGCTGCGCCGCTTGAGCCTGCACTTTCTGGCGCTCTGCTAACGCACGGCTCTCCGCTTCCTTCAATTGTGCTGCAGTCCTGTCCTGTAGCTCTTTGTACTGAGTTGCCGCTTTGGCCTGCATCTGCTGCAGTTCGGCTACCGCACGGTTCTGCGCTTCTTTAAGCTGTGAGGCAAATTGTGCCTGCACTTGTTTGAGCTGATTAGCCGCTTTTTCCTCTGCCTCCTTCACACGTGAATTAGCTTTCGCTTCCGCCTCTTTGAGTTGCGCAGCGGCTTGTGCTTGCAGCTTCTGAATCTGATCC
Organism: Paenibacillus sp. 2TAF8; assembly: GCF_052114825.1. Lineage (NCBI taxonomy): Bacteria > Bacillati > Bacillota > Bacilli > Caryophanales > Paenibacillaceae > Paenibacillus > Paenibacillus sp. 2TAF8. The sequence goes on along the minus strand of NZ_JBFRFN010000009.1, from coordinate 239,982 downwards.
TTTGTCTGACTCCGCTCTTGTTCCAGCAAAGCATTCAGCTTGGATACCTCAGCCTGCTTATCTGCTGTCAATTTTTGCAAAGCCTGTTCAGCTTCAATCTTCTGTTGCTTCATTTCAGCAAGAGACTGATCTCGTAACTGCAGTTCTTTCTGGTGCTCACTCTGTATGGCGTTTAACCGATTCAATTCATTTCGAAGCTCTGTTCGTTCCCCTGTAAGCATTTTGAGCTCGTTTCGGATTTCTTGCGTCTGAAGAGACTGCTCAGCCATATGTACGGCCGCAAGTACAGCAATACGCGGCGTATCCAAACGGGAATGACTTTTGGAGATAGCGCTCATACGCTCATCTACCAGATTAGCTACTTGTTTCATATAGTCGGCACTGCTGCCAACCAGTTTATAGGAAGTCCCGTAGATCTCTACGGTGACGCGTGTACGATCAGGTGTTGTCACAGTTGTGCCCTCCTTCAAGTCTGTATGTTGATTCTAAGCTGTAATGACAAAAAAGTCACATCGATCCTCTAATGCTAAGGATTCGATGTGACTTCAAGCAATTCCTGCTAATCTTTGTTCAAAAAATTGACTTCTATCCTATTTGCGCAGTTCTGCGTCGAATTGCTCTTCCAGACGTGTTACCACACGCGCATGAACTTCGGTAACTTCCTCGTCTGTCAACGTGCGCTCACGATTCCGGTAGACCAGAGCCATGGCCACACTTTTCTTGTCTTCGCCAAGCTTGCTGCCTGTGAATACATCGAATACCTGTACCGTCTGCAACAATTCACCTGCAGATTCACGAATGGTACGAAGCATATCGCCAGCTTCAATATCCTTGCTTACGACCACCGCAATATCACGCTCAATTGCCGGGAAGCGCGGAAGCTCACGATAACGGATATCCGCATCTGCTTCCTTATAAATTGCTTCAAGGGCGATTTCAGCAACATAAACATCATTCAGATCATATTGTTGCTGCAGTTCTGGATGCAACTGACCGAGTGTACCAATCAATGTGCCTTCACTGCCATCTTTACCATCCAAATATACGGAAGCAGAACGTCCCGGGTGGAATCCTTCCGGACTGTTTGCCACCAGACGGATACGTTGCTCCAGTCCCATGTAAGCAAACAGGTTCTCAAGTGCACCTTTCAGGTCAAAGAAGTCCACCTTCTCTGCTCCAACATTCCATTGCTGAGCTGAACGGTTACCCGTAAGCAACATAGCCAAAACTGGAATTTCATGCGGTTGCTTGGTCAGCTTCTCTTCCTCCGTGAAGAAAACACTGCCTACTTCAAACACAGCGAGCGAATCCTGCTTCCGGTTCATGTTGTATACAGCAGCATCCAGCATCTGTGGCAAAATGCTCGTCCGCAGCACACTGCGATCCTCACTCATCGGCATAGCCAGCTTAACCGCTTTGCTTCCTTGAGTCAGTGCAGGGAACAGAACCGCTTTGTCCGGATGAACAAAGGAATAACTGATCATTTCCTGCCAGCCCGTTCCAGACATTACACCACGAATCGTACGACGAATGGCTTGAGGACGAGTGTAAGCCCCCGGTGTGGTTGGACCTTCGATCCATGTTGTTGGAATGTTGTCATATCCGTACAGGCGGGCAACCTCTTCAAACAGATCGACATCAAGCGTGATATCTCCTCTGCGTGTCGGCACTTCAACATCTAGAACGCCCTGCTCCGCATCTCCGCATGCAAAATGCAAACGAGCAAAGATCGTTTTCACCTCAAGCAGTGACAGATCTGTTCCCAGATAACGGTTGAGTCTGTCCAGGGACATTTGAATGACACGTTTCTCAGAAGCTTCAGCACCAGCTTGAACAATACCCTGATGTACTTGGCCTGATGCATAACGCTGAATGAGTTCAGCCGCACGGTCCAGAGCCGTAATGACAGCACCCGGGTCTACTTCTTTTTCAAAACGCAAGCTTGCTTCGGAACGCAGCCCCAGTTGGCGCGACGTCTTCCGAACCGTTCCGCCATCAAACTTGGCGGACTCCAGCAACAGATTAACGGTGCCCTCCGATACCTCGGAGTTTTCACCGCCCATTACCCCAGCGATAGCGACAGGTTTTACACCATCGGTAATGAGCAACATGTGCGGCTCCAGTTTGCGTTCCTGACCATCCAATGTCACAATCGTTTCGCCTTCATGTGCCATACGCACTTCAATGCGACCGTTATCCAGCTTATCCGCATCAAACGCGTGCAGTGGCTGACCGTATTCCAGCATGACATAATTCGTAATATCTACGATATTGTTGATCGGACGAACGCCCGCTGCCATGAGACGGTTTTGCATCCAAAGCGGGGAAGCTCCCAGCTTGATGCCAGTCACATAACGAGCTGCATAGTGACTGCATTGCTCCTGTGCTTTGATCTCTACAGAAATGTGATTAGCCGCTTCATCGCCAGCTTCAACCAACTGCTCTTTTGGATTCGGCAGTGTCACTTCACGTCCCAGAATGGCACCTACTTCATACGCTGCACCGCGCATACTCAAAGCGTCGGAACGGTTCGGCGTCAAGTCTAGTTCCAGCACATGATCGTCCAGACCGAGCACTTGGCTGATTGGCGTGCCAATCTCCGTGTTTTCCGGCAGCACAAGAATACCTTCCTGTTGATCCTTCGGCAGCAATTTGTCGTTCATGCCAAGCTCTTTCGCAGAACAGATCATACCGAGCGATACTACGCCGCGCAGCTTCGCTTTTTTGATATCCAGCCCGCCTGGAAGCTTTGCACCCACAAGGGCTACCGCTACCTTTTGACCCGCATCCACATTTTTTGCGCCACATACGATCTGCAACTCTTCCTCCTGGCCTGCATCAATGAGACATACATTCAGTTTGTCCGCATCCGGGTGTTTCTCTTTGCTCTTCACGTAACCGACAACAACCTTGTTTACGCCCTGGTTACGGTTTTCCACAACATCAATCTCAATCCCTGCACGGGTGATTTTCTCTGCCAGCTCCTGTGGCGTCACACCTTCAAGGGCAATATAATCAGACAGCCAATCTGTCGATACTCTCATGCACGTTCACTTCCTTAATCTATATATTAGTTTTGACGTTCATTGACGTTCAATAGGCTTACAGCCGTCCAAATTGTTTCAGGAAAGTCTGATCACTGTTATAGAAATGACGGATGTCATCAATGCCGTACTTCAGCATCGCAATCCGTTCTACACCCATACCAAAGGCGAAACCACTGTATTTCTCCGGGTCATATCCGCCCATCTCAAGCACTTTCGGATGAACCATGCCGCCCCCCAAGATTTCGAGCCAGCCTGTTTGTTTGCAAACCCGACAGCCGCTGCCAGCACATTGCACACAAGTTACATCCACTTCCGCACTTGGCTCGGTGAACGGGAAAAAGCTTGGACGCAGACGAATTTCGGTATGAGCCCCGAACATTTCGCGCACAAATTGCAGCAACGTTCCTTTCAGATCACTCATACGAATGTTTTCACTGATCACAAGGCCTTCGACCTGATGGAACTGGAAGGAGTGTGTCGCATCGTCATCATCACGGCGATATACTTTACCTGGGCAGATGACTTTGACAGGCACTTCACCTTTCATGCTCTGCATCGTACGAACCTGTACAGGAGATGTGTGCGTACGCATCAAAAGATCCTCTGTCACATAGAAGGAATCCTGCATATCACGCGCCGGGTGATTCTTAGGCAGGTTCAATGCTTCAAAGTTATAATAGTCCATCTCAACTTCCGGACCTTCTGCTACACGATATCCCATACCGATGAAAATATCTTCGATCTCCTGCACCACTTTCGTCAGCGGATGCAGTCCGCCTTGACGCCCGCGGCGCCCAGGCAAGGTCACATCAATCTTCTCGGATTGAAGACGCTTCGCAGTTTCTTCCTTCTGGAATTGTTCCTGTTTGCTGTCGATGACCTCTTCAATCGCTCCCCGAACCTCGTTACCTACTTGCCCAATGACTGGACGCTCTTCCGCACTAAGTGAACCCATGCCGCGCAGAATCTCAGTCAGTGCCCCTTTTTTGCCCAAATACTTTACACGCAGATCAGCCAGCGTCTGCGGATCGTTTACGCCAGACAACTGCTCCAGCGCTTCGATCTTTAATGCTTCTAAACGTTCTTTCATGTGTAATTGCCTCCTTTATATGCTGTAATTGCAACAAAAAAAGGCCTTTTCTCCCCAAAAGGGACGAAAAGACCGTGGTACCACCCTTGTTAGACTCCCGTTGTCACATCATATCGAGCTCTGCAACACGTTCTGTCTCACTTTGTACGGAATAACGACCGTTAACCGTTTACCCCTACTGTCGTCTCTGTGTTTGCACACATCATCAGGTTCAGGGAACCGCTCCGGAGTGAATTTCGGCAGCCTGGTTCTATAGAAACGCTCTCAATCTACGGCGCTTCCTCCCTGTCCAGAGGCACTGCTTACTTGTCTCCATCAATACGTTTGTTTAAATTAAACTAACCTTTATCGATACCAATGATCGATGATCGTTCATTATTATATGCAAAATACGGCGAAATAGCAAGCTTGCCCAGTTGCTAATTTGCAGAAACACCTCGATCTCTCAGCTCTTTCAATCGCTGCTGAATGGCACGAATCTCAGCCGCCTCCGCTTCCCTCTCGGCCTCATTCTCGGTTGCCGTCAATCGCTCTGCTCCAGCAGCGCTTACCGGAGAAAGTAATTCAGACAGCCGCATCTCCAGCCGCAGACGTTCGTCGTCTGAATCACGTGTGTCTAGTGCTGACTCACGTAGTTGCAACGTTTGTTCCCAATCGGCCACACCGCCTTCGAAGAGCGATGCTGTTCCATCCGGCTTTAAGTCGCACAGACGGTTCGCCAAAGATCGGGTTAACATCCGGTCATGAGATACGATAACCAGTGCGCCGGAGGCTTCTTTTAACACATTCTCCATCACTTCCTGGGTGTCAATGTCGAGATAATTCGTTGGCTCATCCAGTACAAGCAGATTAGCACCACCGAAATACAACCGTAGAAATGCTACACGGCATTTCTCTCCCATGCTTAAGTCCCCAATGCGTTTGAACACATCTTCTCTTGAAAATAAAAAACATCCCAGGATAGTTCTCGCAGCACTTTGCGTCATAGAAGGAAGAACCAGTAAGCTGTCCAGCAGTGTTGCCTTCTCAGGCAAACCCTCCAGCTCTTGTGAGAAATAACCGATGCTAAGCTGGGGATGACGGCTCACTTCACCCTCAGAAGGCTGTAGCTCTCCGACCATTAATTTCAGGAGTGTGCTCTTGCCCGTCCCGTTTGCTCCACGCACGGCAAGCCGATCCCCACGTTCCACTGCAATACGCAAATCATGAAGGAATGTCTTCTTGAGATCGTACGAAAAACTTACTCCCTCCAGTGCAAGAAGTTGACGTGCACCGAGTGAAGTCATCTGTAGCTCCATATTCAGTTTCGTCGCTTCCCGCGGTTTATCCACCCGCTCATTTTCGAGCCGTTCCAGCTGCTTCTGTTTGGCATGATAACGCGAAATATTTTTGTTGGCTCTGGCCTTGTAGAAGCTCTGGGTAATCTTCACCTCTTGGCCTCCTGCCGAGTTATGAGCTTTATGGAACCACAGCTGATAATTACGAATGGTCTCCTCCAGTGCTTTACGTTCCAACTGTTGCTTGCGATATATCGTCTCCTGTTCCTTCAGCTCTCGCTCTTTATGGCCTTTGTAATCGGTGTAACCACCTTTATATTTCGTCAGTTTTTCTGCACTAAATTCAATCACGCTGGTCGCTACCCGGTCAATAAATGTCCGGTCATGGGATACAAACAATACCGTCCCCTCGTAAGCGGATAACCACGTCTCCAGCCAGCGCATGCTCTCCTCATCCAGGTGGTTGGTCGGTTCATCCAGAATCAGAAACTTGGGATTGCTGACCAGCAGTCCTGCAAGCCGTGCCTTCGTTTTCTGACCACCGCTGAGCGAGTGATAGGGCCTGCTCCAGTGTTCTGTCGTCAAACCGAGACGGGTTAATACCTTTTCCACCTTTGTTTCCCACATGTACCCGTTCAATTGCTCATATTCCTCCATTGAACGAGCATATTCGTCAAGCAAGGAGGTATCTTCGGCAGCATCGGCAGCACTCAATCGACGCTCCAGTTCTTCCAGCTTCCGTTTAATCTCATCGATTCGTCCACTCTCCCGCCTTACTGCGTCCAATACATTTATTCCATTCGGTACCTCTGAACGCTGACGCATGAACCCCCACTCCGACAAAGGAAGTTGACGATCAATCCGTCCACCCCCCTCCTCTTCTCCGAGTATGATCCTTAAAAGTGTGGTTTTGCCGCATCCATTACGGCCCAGTATGGCAAGTCGTTCGCCTTCGTTAATTTCAAGATTTAATCCGGCAAACAATTCGTTTCCGTTCCATTCTTTTGATACTCCATGTAAGCGCACCAATGTCGTCATGAGTCCTCATCCTTTCCTGAACAAAAAAAATTAAAAAAACCGCTGGCATCAGCCGGCGGTTTAGCAATTTTTAATGGATTAACGCGTTTAGAATACAGATATGAGGACTGTCATAGCATGAACAAAGAAACCCTAATGAGGGTATACGTAAGCAGAAAAAGCTGCTTCTTCCATACTATTCCCTATAGCTGAATCTGGACACACGAATCCCGTCATTGCTCAGCCGCTCGGCTGACTGCGTCATAATCAATCTGCAGTTAACTGGGGTTCATTTCATGTGTCTTACTTCATGGGACGTATGGTTACCTCTCATTCATGTGTAGTATCAATACTCCGTTATTGTACCAGAACATAAAAAAAAAGAAAAGGTCAGGATATCGGGGCTCGTATTCAAAAAACCAAGAAAAAAAGAAAAACCCTTGATCATCAAGGGTTTTTCGGTACTACCTGTTAAGCGGGTGATGGGAATCGAACCCACGCTATTAGCTTGGAAGGCTAAAGTTCTACCATTGAACTACACCCGCATAATGAACAATCGGGACGACACGATTTGAACATGCGACCCCTGGTCCCAAACCAGGTGCTCTACCAAGCTGAGCTACGTCCCGTTAAATTCCGAAAGGAAGTTAACAGTAATTTTACAAAACTTAATATACCACGATCCTCACGAACGCGCAAGGTATATTCACGTTTTTTTCCATAAATCTGGATACCAGAAACGCAGGAACGCTCTCGCGGCCCTGCTGCTCCTTACCCCGCAGGTTTGTCTACATCTCTCAGAAACCTATTCTCAAAGTCTGCCGCTTCGATCGGTTTACCGAAAAAGTAGCCTTGTGCCTCATGACAATGCTGATTACGCAGAAACAACATCTGTTCCTCGTTTTCTACCCCTTCAGCCGTAACTTTTAATTGCAAATGGTGCGCCATTGAAGTAATAGTTGATACAATAGCAGCGTTATTGCTGTCTTCCATGATCTCATTGACAAATGAGCGGTCAATTTTGAGCCGGTCAATCGGCAAATCTTTGAGATAATGTAGCGAGCTATACCCCGTGCCAAAGTCATCAATACTGATATGTACACCAATCTCCTTGATTTTATGAAGCTGTTCAAAGGCTCGGTCCTTGTCAAATGTCATGCTCTCCGTAATCTCCAGTTCAAGCCATACCGGCTCGAGTCCCGTTTCTCTGAGAATACTGTTGATGCTATCGAGCAGGTGGGAATGTCTGAACTGTCTCATCGAAAGGTTAACGGACACACATAACTTGCGATAGCCAGCTTCCTGCCATAACTTATTCTGTGCACATGCCTCTCGCAGAACCCATTCTCCAAGCGGTACAATCAGGCCACTCTCCTCAGCCAGCGGGATAAACTCCGCTGGAGATACCGAACCCCGCTGCGGATGCTGCCAGCGCACAAGGGCTTCCATACCTACGATTAGCCCGCTTTGCAGGTTCACCTGAGGTTGATATACCAGATAAAACTGCCCCCGAGCCAGTGCTTTGCGCAGATCATTTTCAAGCTGCAAACGTTCCTGTGCTTTCATCTGCATGGCATGTGCATAACGGTTGAGCTCAATTCCCTGCTCCTTTGCACTATGTAGAGCTGTGTCAGCATTCTGAATAATCTCTTGTGGAGACTCTCCATCATAAGGATAAATCGCCATACCAATGCCCAGTGTAAGGTGATACTCACTCCCATCGACCATGACAGGTTTCTCAAAGAGTTGCAGAATGGATCGTGTTCGGCGTAAAGCTGTATCTGTACTGTAAAAATCCGTCATCGTCAGCGCAAATTCATCCCTACCCAGCCCAAACACCTCTTCTCCTGGGAGAGAGGAGTGATTCAGACGCTGTCCGACCTGTCGCAGAACCCGGTTAGCTGCTTGTTGTCCAAGGGAATCATTAATGGTTTTGAACCGATTAATATTGAGTACCAATACACTGACGAGTTTTCCCTCTACAACTGCATCGTCCAGCATAAGTTGAAGCCGCTGGCTTAGGCGACGACGATTCGGAAGGCCTGTAACGTCATCATGGTGCGCAATGTAGTTCATTTTGGCCTCGGCAGCCTGTTGTTGCAGGAATGGGGTGTCAACTACAGATGCATAGAGTCCTTTCTGAATGAAAAAGTATCCTAAACAATTGCTGAGCATACCAAACAGTAGATTAAGATCGTCCACTACACTTGCGGTGATAAAGTAACCCTGACCTAGCAAAAAACAGATTATACCGCATAGGATAGGAGGCAAATCGGCATTTTTTGTCTTTTTCCACTGTATATACAGAACGATAGCCCCGGTAAAATAGAGTAGCCCTGCAACCCAATGCATACGAGTGAACACTTTGCCCAGCAGAAGGCCATCAAGCATCTCAGACAGCAAACTCCACGGTTGAATAGAACAAATGTACAAAATCAGAAAGGCACCTAAGGTAGCGCCGAACAGAAGAAATTTGCGCGGTAATGCAACATGTTTCTCATGTATGGCGTATATAAAAAGTAGTCCTGCTGAACAAACCAGTGAGCCCATCGTTGATATCATTAATGAGAAATCAGATTCCATCATCGCTCTACCTGGAACTTCTTCTGCAAATGAAACGATGTGCACCAGTTCAAATAGACCTATCATTAAAAAGAGTGTTGTCAGCAACACTCTGCGCAGCGTCAATTTTTGGGTTTGAAATAGCCAGCTTTGATTATAAATCCCAATACAGGCGGCTGTTGCAGCGAATCCACCTAGAAGCGTTATCACCGGATAACCCGAAAAGACCAAATCAGAGCCTGAAGAAAAATGAAACCATTGACTTACGAGGAAAAACAATAAACCGCCGATGGCGACCCAACCTATTTGACTCTGACCTTGCATTTTAAACTTCATGCTATGTTTTCCTTCCCGGGATCTCTATCCTGAAATACGTGTAAAACTGAATTCTGTTGACCTGATTCACCAAGTATATTACACATTTCGACAAAAACATATATTGACCATTGTTTAATTTAATTTTTCTTATGTTCTATCTGGTACATAATAACATTTAAATCCGTATTCGTGAACTAAAAATTAGTTACAAGTAGGAATATCTATTCATAAAAATAAGTAAAAACAAGGCATAAAGAACTAAAAAAACATGGTTCTCCGGTTAGAGACCATGTTTTTCGAATTTACAACCGTATTTTAGACTATTTTTATTTATCGAAGTTCACTTCAGGTGTTGTCAACTTATCGTAGAAGTCAACGATCTGGTCTTTGTTCTCCGAGGATCGAAGCGCCATTGCTGAACGCGGATGTTCATCCAGTGTACCTGTAATCATGTAAGGCAGGATGTAACCCCACTCTTCTTTTTCTCTAAGTGGAACCATAAGCTGTTCCAATACTTCAAGCACTGGGCGCAGATTATACTTCGTTCCTTTTAAGTGAGCTACAAGTAGTTCTGTCGGGCAGTTTCCTGCTGCACGCCCCATGCCGTACACAGAAGCATCAAGCAATTCAACACCAAGTTCAGCGGCTACGAGCGTGTTGGAGAACGCGAGTTGCATATTGTTATGTGTGTGAACGCCAAGACGTTTGTTCGGGAGATGAGTCTTGAACTTCTCCACCAGATATTTCACATCGTTATGGTCCAAGCTGCCGTAGGAGTCTACGATGTATACCACATCAACCGAACTCTCTTTGATCAACTCAAAGGCTTCCAGCAATTCGTTTTCCATAACATTGGAGAGCGCCATAATATTTATTGTCGTTTCGTAACCACGATCATGGAACGTTTGCACCAGTGCAAGTGCCTTGTCCACATCTTTACTGTAACAAGCAACGCGAATCAGATCCAGCATGCTCTCGCTGCGCGGCAGAATATCATTCTCATCCACACGTCCTACATCAACAAGTGCAGACAGTTTGGTGTTACCTTTTTGCGGAATCACTTTGCGAAGAAAATCATCGTTCAGGAAACGCCATGGTCCGGCATCTTCAGAACCTTTAAGCAGCTTCGGCGAGTTTTTGTAGCCAATTTCCATATAATCAACGCCAGCTTCGTTCAGTCCTGCATACAGCTTTTGAACAAAGTCTACGCTAAAATCCCAATTATTTACCAATCCACCATCACGGATGGTACAATCTACAATTTTGCAATGATTTGTCTTCATTAATGTCTGCTCCTTTTCTGACCAACTTGTGTATTCCTCTCATGATACTTGAACGTGACAAGAAAAGTAAAGGGATTCCGTGCTTATTTACTGTAAGATTTCCAGATTCGGTCCATCTCAACCATATCAGGGTTATGTTCAGCTTTCTCACCGTAGCGCACAGCATTGTAGATCCCGGGAAGCTTATGTGCCATCTCTTCCTCCGTACCCTCTTTATGCTTCGAATGACTCTTCTTAATGCTTTCTGCCGCCTCAAGCGGCGTATGGGACTTTTCCACCTGGGCTCCACGTTCCATCGCATTCCCCACCCAAATTCGATAGTAATATCGAATACGGTCTACAGCGTGAACTGGAACAGGTTCCTTTTTACGGAACCATCGCTTACGGACTTTAGTGGGAACTTCTAGCGTCTCACTTATATCGACATACTCTGTTTTCGGTTCTTGCCTTTTCTGCACAGGCTGTAACATTCCATTGAAACGCTCCGCAAGTTTATTCATAAGCGTTCTGCCCAGCTTGACTAGGAGCCAAAGGATTACAGCCACTGCCACTCCAAAAACGATCCAGCCAAGTATTTCCCAGATTACAGAAGGTTCCGAAGGCGGGCCTCTTAATTCATCCGGCAGACTCATCGGCTCATTCGGCATCTCAGGTGTGAGTGGCGGTTCCTGTGAAGGAGAAGATCCCAATAAACCTCTGATCCATGCAAGCAAGCGATCCCTTAACGGCCCAAGCCATGCAGCAAGACTGGGAAAAGCACCGATACCCGCGATAACAATCAACATCCATGTGATCCGCAGGTGGTTTGCCCGTGTGAATTCCCGCAGTACTATTCTGCGCCTGCCATCGTTAAGTACCGCGCGATCCAGTTGTGCCCTGTATTGCCCCACAATCCAACATCCAAAGCTGATGACTCCAGCAGCATACATATGAAGCGTATACATCTGCATCGACAACAGGAATTCGATCTGAGTTGCTGCGATTGTAAGCACAACAGCACTGATTGTACCCATGACCTGCAGACGCCACAGACGGATGGAATGATAACCAGAATCGAAATCCAAGCTCGTGTAAGCCGCAATAAGTAACCCTGCTCCAAGTGTAATAACCTCTGGCAATGAAAGAGTCACAGCCATTCTCGTAACCATGGTGAGCAACGCGCCTGTTACAACGGCGGTTAGACCTCTAACAAATGTGCTTTTCTCCACAAAGTTTGTAAATCGATACCGAATCCATTGACCAAACCAACCTGTCATCACAAACAAACCGAATAACAGATATGGGAAATAAGTGTGGGTATACAGTGATGTAATTGTGAAAATTGGAAACAGGTAAATCCCTATTGAAAGAACTGCCATAATAGAAATGATGTGTGTTCGTTTCATTCCATCTTTTTCACTCATGCGCTCACCGCCCCTGCATCCCGCTTCAACTGCTCTACAGGCAGGATCGTTACCCGATGTCCCTGATCATGCAAACGTTCAATCTCATGTTGCATAGCTGCCGAGACATATGACGTAATCAACAAATAACTTCGAATTTGCTGCTCTTCTTCATTGAATCTTACCTCATCTTGCAAAAACTGCTCCATCGGCACCAAACACTTTAATTCTGTTTCAGCCATAGCTTCTAACAACAGTTCCAGATGAGGCGTACCGTAATCGGGTTCAATCCGAAGTACATCACGGCCTGCGCCTGCACGATAGCCATTATGAGCAAATCCAGCTGGCAGCCCTCTGCCAATCGCATCTACAGCTGCTGTGGCTGCGTAGCGAAGTGCTTTCTCAATCAATTCGGGCCGAGTCACGACACTCCACATCTCTGCTGAATCCTGAACATTCACGACAATCCATGACTGGGGATCTGCCGTCCAGCCTTGCTTGTACACCTGTAATTCTCCTGTTCGTGCACTCGCTTTCCAGTGAATACGATTCATCGGGTCCCCAGCACCATAAGGTCGTACTCCCAAGATTAGAAACGGGTCTTCCACAATCCATCTGGCAACCTCCACCTCTCCTTGCCACACCTGATAGATGGCCGGCATATCATCGATGCTAACGAGTGAAGGATACACAATCATTGACATCTGTACAGGAATGGGCTTCGTGGAGCGCCATACACCAAACAGGTCTCCCCCCGTCATGGTGGCTGTATCCATCGTATACACTCCACGCTTGGAGCAGACAAACGGATGTGTGCGCGTTATCCGATTATAAGGTTTTAATGTAAACACACTTTTATGGTTCTGATAAATATTACCTTGACTGATATCCATGCCCGAACCTGAACGAAAAATAAATGAAGCTGGCATTATTGCCTCAAGCCTCAGCCAGGGAACCGATATTCGTTTTTCATTGGATATTGTCTCAATCATCTCCAGTTCATCTCCAGCATAACAGCGTGTTCTACTGAACTGTCTGCTGTACCTAAGATTTCTTAACACCGGACGCCCAAACCATATGCCATGCAGCACTATGACCAAACTTCCAACGACAACGATCCATAGAAGTTCCATAAACTTAACGCCTTCCTGTAGTAAACGTCTCTGTTGGCACCTCGGTTTGGCTCAGAATCTGTTGAATGATTTGTTCCGCGAGTCCTTCCTGTTGTCTGATTCGATTGCGAAACACTAAACGATGAGCCAGCACGGGCTCTGCCAGCATTTTAATGTCATCCGGTACAACATAGTCTCTGCCGTGCAGTGCGGCCCAAGCCTGGCTGGCTTTTAGAAGCGCCTGTGCACCCCGTGGACTGACACCTAGTGACAATTCAGGATGTTGCCTGGTGGCTTCAGTAAGCTGCACAATATAACGCATGAGATCCTCGTTAACGGTAACCGTTTTATACGATTCCTGTGCTCTCAGGAGCTGCTCGCGAGAGATAATAGAAGACAAGTCATCTACCGAGCGGCTGGCTACGGTTCTTCTAAGGATCTCTACACTCTCTTCCCCGGTTGGATAACCCATACGAATCTTCATCATAAATCGATCCATCTGTGCTTCAGGTAACGGAAATGTCCCTTGATTGTCAATCGGGTTCTGAGTAGCGATGACGATAAAAGGACGTTCGAGCTGTCTCGTTGATCCATCGATACTGATCTGACGTTCTTCCATACATTCCAGCAAGCTGGACTGTGTACGCGGTGTTGCCCGATTAATCTCATCTGCCAGCACAAGGTTTGCAAACAACGGGCCAGGCCTGAATTCAAAATCTCCAGATTTTTGATTATAGAAATGAATACCTGTCAAATCGGATGGTAGCAAGTCAGGCGTAAACTGTATCCGTTGAAACGTGCAGTCAAGTGAAGACGCTATCGATTTGGCAAGCATTGTTTTGCCTGTGCCTGGAACATCCTCCAGAAGCACATGACCTGACGCAATGATCGCTGTCAGAATCAGTTTTGTCGTGTGCTCTTTACCTACGATCACTTTGCCAACATGTTCGATTAATTGAGCATTCATGTGCTCCATATCCTGAATATTCATAGCAATCCCTTCCTTCCGCGATGCATATGTATTCGCATTCATTTCTAACTATAACCCTAATTGCATAAACAAAAAACAAAGGAATCGGTGAGATACCGATCCCTTCTGATATCGCTCGTGTCAATTCACCAATGGAAGTTTGATCATAAAGCTAGTGCCTTCACCCTTTTGACTATCTACAGAGATGGTGCCTCCATGATTTTTAATGATACGGTAGCTCACGGAAAGTCCCAGACCGGTTCCGCTCTCTTTCGTTGTGAAGAAAGGATCGAACAGACGTACCAGCGTATTGTGATCCATACCACGACCATTATCAGCTATCGTGATTTGCACAAAGTTATTTTCCGTAGCTGTCGTAATCCGAATCATGCCCGTATACTCTTCCCCAACTTCTTCAATTGCGTCCATTGCATTTTTGACCATATTCAGAATGACTTGTTTGATCTGCTTTACATCGATGGATACATTAAGCGGAGTGTCTTCTACCTCCAGCAGAATCTCGCAGCCTTTCATCAGTCCTTCACTCTCGGTCAGCAGAACGACTTCTTTCAGCAAAGACTCTACGGTCATAACCGTCTTCTGCGGAGCCGAAGGTTTGGAGGAGTTCAGAAATTCATAAATGATATCGTTTGCTCTGTCGATCTCCGTTAATATAATTCGAGCATACTCGTCTTTACCTAGCTGCAGCAGATGGGGCCGAAGAAGTTGGATAAATCCGCGAATGGCTGTCAACGGATTACGAATCTCATGAGCAATCGATGCGGATATGCGCCCAAGCATCGCCAGTTTATCGTTTTGATATGCGGTCTGTTCAATCTGTTTGTAATCCGATACATCCTTGACACTAAACAGAAAATCGCCATCCATCTGATCACCATAAGTAACGGTAACCAGCCAGTGCCTCCCGTACTCATCCGTCAATTCATGATAGCGCTTACGATGAAAGATCGTCTCCCGATAAATCCGTAAAATTTTCTTTTTCTTGAAACGACTCATCTGTGGCAGTCGCAGCATCTGCATCAATGTGCAGCCATTTAACAGGTCTCTGGGCAGTTCCAGCAGTTTGGCCATCTGAACGTTAATAAACGTCAAGATACCTTGGTTGTCAAACAGCATGATGCCACTATCCATGTGTTCCAGCACGTTTTCATACTTATTGTAATCCAGATGCACTTGAGGAAGCACATCCGTTGGTTGAGGCACTGTATCCTGAAATTCACTGATCACTTCAGGTTCCTCCTTTTCACGTAAATGATAAACTTTGCCGTTCGGACATCATATCATCACAGAAACAGGAAGGGCCGATTTTGTTGTTGATTACCGGGTCCCTTTCATTAGGGGGGCTGAGCCGAAAATATGGATGGCATGTCCGGACGCAAGCTGGTCTAATCCGGTTAAATAACAGTAGTTCCGGAGAAATCATATACGTTTTGCTCCTTTCCAGCCTTCTCCAATTCACAAACGAAAACCTTTTATAACACTCCGCCTCTTTTGCAAGTCTGCTTTTATCATAGACAAGTTTAGGGAATAGAGTCAATCGGAGAAAGTGTCGAATGGGAAATTTTTTGCAAAAATTACAAAGGTTTATCTAAATAATACAAAAAACGAGGCCGCATCGCCCTTACGGGAAATCAGCCTCGTTTAATATCGTCTTTTAGAGCTATTCGTCTATCCATCTAACTACAATCTATAGCCCAGTCTTGTTATGCTGAATTTTAAGTTTACGTTGACTCATGACGGCGAGGCGACGTTTCAATTCGCTCTCCCATTTCTCATCTTTCATTTCCTTGGCGAGCCGCAGCAGATCCAGTGACATATCAATCTGACGCTGAACGATTACCATTGCATCTTCACTTTCACGGTTTACGCAGTTTTCGAAGATGGCATCCTCGTCTTCAGTCACGTAGTCTTGAAAATCAATTTCAGAAGCTCCATCGCCATGCGCATACTCAGCAAGAATCTCGTATTCGTTCTCGACTTTGTAATGAACCTCAACCCGGTGACATACCGGACAAAACAGCAGGGGAACATTATGAACCTGGGTGCGGTAATGCTTCAGCGTGCCCTTTGTTCCCACCATACTTGCCCCACAACAGTAACTCATTTTTGTTCACCCTCCTTATTAGGTGCCGGGATATTAGTAAATATACACCCGTACACTTCAAAAACTTCCGAAAGGGAATCGTTCAAACAGTGTATCACATTCATATACAAATTATAAATGCGGATTACCGGAATATTTACCGGGTTTCCATACCCTATTCGCCTTACAAGCCCTCAATTCCTCTTTCATATTAAAAAAAGAAGATATACTTCTATTACATTATTAACACGCCTGACAGCTTGTTCAAACACCTTAATTTAGTTAACGTTGTCCTGTGAAAAAAGGTTGCAAAAAGCCCTCAATCCCGAATGGGATGAGGGCTTGAACATTAACTGCTCAAGTGTATCTGGCTTACAGGTTGTTGTCGCCTGGTTTCCAGTTCATTGCACACAATCCACCGGATTGAAGTGCTTGCAGTACGCGAAGTGTTTCTTCAACACTACGGCCTACATCGTTGTGGTTAACTACTTGATATTTCAGTTCGCCTTCTGGATCGATGATGAACAGACCGCGCAATGCTACGCCTTCTTCTTCGATCAGAACGCCGTAATCTTTAGCTACTTGCTTCGTAATATCGGAAGCGAGCGGGAAGTTCAACTGACCAAGACCATTGCTGTCTTTAGGTGTGTTGATCCATGCTTTGTGGCTGTGTACGGAGTCTACGCTAACGCCAAGAATTTCTGTATCCAAAGCTTTGAATTGCTCGGAAGCATCGCTCAAAGCTGTAATTTCAGTTGGGCACACAAATGTGAAGTCCAAAGGATAAAAGAAGAATACGAGCCATTTGCCACGGTAATCGGACAGTTTAACGGAACCAAAATCTTGTCCGTCTCCTGATACTGTTTCCATTGCGAAATCTGGTGCTGGTCTACCTACCAAACGTTCTGCCATAACTAAAAATTCCTCCTTTGGGATTATGTAAGCATCCATATGGATTGCTCATCATCAGGATGCACGCAAGCGCTTGTCCTGTCATTAATCGATTTGATACTTGTTCTCAAGTACAAATAAAATGTTATCATCCGTACTTCTCAAAGTCAAGATTATAAACGTTATTTTTTTATAATAATTATAAATAAGGAATTTTCGTGCCGAATTTAAACCGAAAATGATAAAGAACAGCCCTCTGTATTTTCCATTATAGAAACCAATAGACCGGTCTACTCTGGGCAGCAAAGGGCTGTTTCTTATACATATCACAGGATTGATCCTGTGATATGTTCATGTGTGAACAGGCTAACAGGTTAAAACTTAAGCTTTTTTCTGAATAGCAGCTACAATCAGGTCGCCCATTTCGATTGTGCTGATCGCTTTGCTCTTATCAACAGCGATGTCACTTGTACGATGGCCCGCATTCAGCACGTTTGCTACCGCCTCTTCAATCGCATCTGCACCTTCTGCATAGCCAAACGTTGTACGGAACATCAACGCAAGAGACAAGATGGTAGCAATCGGGTTAGCCAAGCCTTGACCAGCAATATCCGGCGCGGAGCCGTGTACTGGTTCATATAGACCGAAACTTCCTTCACCCAGCGATGCCGAAGCGAGCATACCGATAGAGCCTGTGAGCATAGCTGCTTCATCACTCAGAATGTCACCAAACATGTTCTCTGTTACAATGACGTCAAAGCTTGATGGACGACGCAGCAACTGCATTGCGCAATTGTCTACAAGCACGTGCTCCAACTCAACATCCGGATAATCAGGAGCTACCCGGTTAACCACTTCACGCCACAGACGGGAAGTTTCGAGCACGTTAGCTTTATCAACGGAAGCAAGTTTTTTACGGCGTCCCTGAGCAATCTCAAACGCTTGACGCACGATACGCTCTACTTCCGAAACATTGTAAGCACAAGTATCCACTGCCTCTTCGCCATGTGCACTCTCACGTCTGAACTTTTCTCCAAAATAAATTCCACCCGTCAGTTCACGAACGACCATCAGGTCTGTACCCTCAAGCACTTCCGGTTTCAGCGTGGATGCGTCTTTCAGACAGTCAAACACGACAGCCGGACGCAAGTTGGAGAACAATCCAAGTGCTTTGCGAATGCCAAGCAGTCCTGTTTCAGGGCGCAATTCCTTGCTATTATTGTCCCATTTCGGACCACCTACTGCTCCAAGCAACACCGCATCTGCATTTTTACATACAGTCAATGTTTCTTCTGGAAGCGGGGTGCCTTTCTCATCAATCGCAATGCCACCAAAAAGCGCATGCTCTGTTTCAAAACGATAGCCGAAAACTTCCTCCGTACGTTTCAGAACTTTTTCTGCCTCGGCCACAACTTCAGGTCCAATTCCGTCACCAGCGATTACTGCAATTTTTTTCACGTCTGCCATAGGTTGTCCACTCCCTCATTTTCATTCAACATCGTCTCATTAATAACTCTCTTCTTTGTATCATATTCTGCGGTCATTTGACCAAGATATACAATCTATGACTTTAATAGCTTTTACCTATAAGAAGGAATTCATAGCATTAAAGCAAAGAGAAAGATCACAGGTGTCCAAGTTGTTCGGTAGATCAGGGTAAGGTAAAATATAACTGAAATCAAATTAGTTATGCTGGAGGGATGTTCACCATGCAATATTCGTATTTGGGTAAATCAGGTCTTAAAGTCAGCCGTATCTGTCTCGGTACAATGAATTTTGGACCGGCCACTGACGAAAAAGAAGCTTTCCGTATTATGGACGCAGCACTGGATGCCGGCGTAAACTTTTTTGATACCGCTAACATTTATGGCTGGGGTGAAAATTCCGGTCTGACCGAAGAGATCATTGGACGCTGGTTCAAGCAAGGCGGCGGCCGACGTGAAAAGGTTGTACTTGCCACGAAAGTCTACGGTTCCATGCATGATGAAACAGATGGACCCAATAACGAAGCCGGTCTCTCCGCATATAAAATCAGACGTCACCTTGAAGGATCGCTCCAACGACTGCAGACCAATCACATTGAACTTTACCAGATGCATCATGTCGACCCGGTCATCACGTGGGACGAGCTGTGGGGCGCATTTGAACATGCGGTATATCAAGGCAAAATCGGATATGTCGGCTCAAGCAATTTTGCCGCGTGGCAGATTGCCCTTGCCCAGAGCGAAGCGAAAAACCGTCACTTCCTCGGGCTTGTATCCGAACAGCATAAATACAGCCTGAATTGTCGTCTACCTGAGCTGGAAATATTACCAGCCGCTAAAGCACTCGGGCTTGGCGTCATTCCATGGAGCCCGCTGGATGGCGGTTTGCTTGGACGTAATGCATTACAAAAACTTGAAGGAACTCGTAGCGGCGGCATTGCAGAACGAATTGAGAAACACCAGACTCAGCTTGAAGATTTTGCTTCGCTTTGCCGTGATCTCGGTGAGCCGCAGGATACGGTTGCACTTGCCTGGGTAGCCGCCAATCCGGCTGTAACTGCACCAATCATCGGTCCGCGTACACTGGAGCAATTCGAAACCGCATTGAAATGTCTCGATCTGACACTCGACGAATCCACGCTCAAGCGTCTGGATGAGATCTTCCCCGGTCCTGGCGGACACGCTCCTAACGCATACGCTTGGTAAATGAATTAGAAAAAGTCTGACCCCTGCCGAACTATTCGTGAAGTATAGATCCGTTTAAGGGCCTATACTTCACGGGTATTTCGTTCCGTAGGATCAGACTTTTTTTAGATTGCACAACTTTTATAACTCCAGCCTTCTAGCTGTCTGTAGAATTGTGCACAATGAATGAAATCTCTTCTACAAATTGACATTAACACGGTTGGTGTACGTTTTGCGTTTCTCAATCAATTGGTTCAAGCCGTCAACATACGCACGAGCGCTAGCGCCGAGGATATCTGTGCTCACGCCGCGTCCTTGCACAGAAACCTGATTCTGGGTAAGGACAACATGTACTTCACCAAGCGCATCTTTACCGTGTGTTACCGATTTGATGGAATAGTCAGATAACGTCACTTCTTCTCCGCTCACCTGATCAATAGCGTTATAGATCGCATCCACCGAACCGTTACCTTCAGCCTGTTTCTCCACTGTTTCACCATTCAGCGTGGCAATACGAACCTTCGCCGTAGGCACGGATTCATCACCGTACGTAACAAAGATCGATTCCAGTTTGTACACCTCAGGTGCATCCTGTAATTTTTCTTCAATCACAGCAAGCAGGTCTTCATCGGTAACTTCTTTTTTCTTGTCTGCCAGATCCTTAAACTGTGCAAAAGCACGGTTCAACGCTTCATCGTCCAGCTCATACCCAAGGTCAATCAAGCGTTCACGGAACGCGTGACGTCCAGAGTGCTTGCCAAGAACCAGCTTGCTCTCTTTGAGACCAATCGTTTCTGGCGTCATGATCTCGTAGGTTGTTTTTTCCTTCAGCATGCCATCCTGGTGAATACCGGACTCATGAGCAAAAGCATTAGCACCAACGATTGCTTTGTTTCCAGGAACAACCATACCAGTCAAACGGCTGACTAAACGGCTAGTACGTGCGATTTCGGACAATTGCAGCGTTGTTTTCGCCTGGAAAAACTCATGACGCGTTTCCAGCGCCATTGCAATTTCTTCAATCGCCGTATTGCCTGCACGTTCTCCGATTCCGTTAATCGTACCTTCAATCTGATCGGCACCGTTCAAAATGGCGGCAAGTGTATTGGCAGTTGCCATACCCAGATCGTTGTGACAGTGGGCGCTCAGCTGAACTTTATCGATGTTATGAACATTTTCTTTCAGATGTTTGAAAATATTACCGTATTCGTATGGACTCAGGTAACCAACCGTATCCGGAATATTAACAACAGAAGCGCCCTCTTCCACTGCCATATTCACCATTTCCACGAGGAAATCATACTCGGTACGCCCTGCATCCTCCAGGGAAAATTCAATTTTCGAAAATGTCTTTTTCGCATAACGGATCGCAGAACGCGCTGTGTCAAGCACCTGCCCTTTGTCCATCCGCAGTTTGTGCTGGCGGTGGATTGGTGAGGTAGCCAGAAATACGTGAATGCAAGGGTCTTCTGCACCTTTAAGCGCTTCCTTGACCGCATCGATATCCTGCTCTCTGGAGCGGGACAAACCGATCACTGTAATATTTTTAACCGCTTTCGCTACGGCGTTAACTGCGGCCAAGTCACCCGGAGATGCTGCTGGGAAACCTGCTTCCATCCGGTCAATGCCAAGACGCTCCAGTTGATGGGCAATCTCCACCTTTTCGCGAGTGTTCAGATTGACTCCTGGAGATTGTTCTCCATCCCGCAGCGTTGTGTCAAATACATAGATTTTACGCACCTTCGCACCCCCTGCATATTATTAATTTCATAAACCAGAATAGCGGCTCACGCATAAGCACGGCCGCTATTTCCAGTTCACGCTGTAAGTTGCTTAAATCCCTTAAGATGCTTGTTCGAAAAGTGAACGAAATTGTTGCTTACTTTTTGATCCAGTGCATCATTTCACGCAATTGTCCGCCAACCACTTCGATTGGGTGTTCAGCTTCGTTACGACGTGTTGCTGTCAAGAATGCACGACCGGATTGGTTTTCCAAGATGAAGTCACGTGCGAATTTACCTTGTTGGATATCAGAAAGCACTTCTTTCATTGCTTTCTTCGTATCTTCAGTTACCACGCGAGGTCCAGTTACATAGTCACCGTACTCAGCTGTGTTACTGATGGAATCACGCATGCTTGCAAGTCCACCTTCATACATCATGTCAACGATCAGTTTCAATTCGTGCAGACACTCGAAGTATGCCATTTCTGGAGCATATCCAGCTTCTGTCAACGTTTCAAAACCAGCTTTAACGAGGGCACTTACACCGCCACACAGAACCGCTTGCTCACCGAACAAGTCTGTTTCTGTTTCTTCACGGAAGGAAGTTTCGATAACGCCAGCACGAGTACAACCGATACCTTTAGCGTAAGCCAAACCGATTTCTTTTGCTTTACCTGTTGCATCTTTTTCGATCGCAATCAGACCAGGAACACCGAAACCTTCTACATAGGTACGACGTACCATGTGACCAGGGGACTTAGGAGCTACCAGCAATACATCGCTGTCTTTTGGAGCAACGATTTGGCCGAAGTGAACGTTGAAACCGTGAGAGAAGAGCAATGCTGCGCCTTTTTTCAGGTTTGGTTCGATTTCGTTTTTGTATACAGAAGCTTGTGTTTCATCTGGCAGCAAGATTTGAACCACATCTGCACGGCTAGTTGCTTCAGCCGGAGACAACACTTCAAATCCATCATTTTTAGCAGCGTCGAAAGATTTACCTTCACGAAGTCCGATGACTACGTTCAATCCGCTGTCACGCAGGTTTTGTGCCTGAGCATGACCTTGGCTACCATATCCGATCACCGCGATCGTTTTTCCTTTCAATACACTAAGCTCTGCATCCTGTTCATAATAAGTAGTTACTGGCATGTTATAAGTCCTCCTTTGTTTTGTAAAGAACCCTTCATTAATGAGCGGGTGTCTCAATGGACCGGTAATTTTCATCTTGATAGAAAACTTTAGAAAACTGCCTGATCAATGCTGATCCCGTTGCTGCATATCATCCGATCCGTTCAGACACCCGCTCGTTAATGCGGGGGTGTGGCTATCTTTTCAAGCGTTACATCACTAAAATGTTACTTTACAGCAGTTACTGGACTGACACAACTGGATCAGATAGCATTTATTTTACGCTAACTGTGCATTTTCACAAGTAAATCATTGTGTTCGTGTATGGATCAGTCCATCTTGATTTCATTATACCTCTATACGTTACCTCGCACCAATGCTGTTACACCTGTACGAGACAATTCACGAATGCCATATGGCTTGAGCAATTCGATCATTGCATCAATTTTATCCGTATCACCAACGGCCTGTACCATCAGGCTTGCTGGACCTACATCAACAACCGATGCGCGGAATGTTTCCACCACTCCCAAAATTTCGGGACGTTCCGAAGGTTCTGCCTTCACTTTGATCAGCGCGAGTTCACGAGCAACCATCGGTTTCAAGCTAAAGTCAACGACTTTGATGACATCAATAATTTTATAAAGCTGTTTTTCAATCTGTTCAAGTGTTTTGTCGTCACCAATCGTAACAATGACCATCCGGGAAAGTCCAGGCTCTTCGGATTGACCCACTGTAATACTTTCGATGTTATACCCGCGTCGACCAAACAATCCGGATACACGCTGAAGGACGCCTGGCTGGTCATTAACCAATATCGAAATCGTATGTCTTATCATTCTTCAGCATCTCCCATCAGCATTTGATCGATTGTTGCTCCTTGCGGAACCATTGGATAAACATTCTCATCCTTGCGTACAACAAATTCTACAACGACTGGCCCTGGTGTATCCAAAGCTTCCTGCCATGCACGCTCGGCTTCTTCCTTGTTCGTCGCCCGCAGTCCCTTCACTCCGTAAGCTTCAGCCAACTTCACAAAATCGGGGCTTCCTGCCAGATCGATGTGACTGTAGCGATTTTCATAAATCAGTTCCTGCCACTGACGAACCATACCCAGTACTTGGTTGTTAATAATTACAATTTTAACTGGAATGTTATTGATCGCACAGATTGCAAGTTCCTGAGAACACATTTGCATCCCGCCATCTCCGTTAATGGAGATAACCAGGCGATCAGGATTAGCCATTTGTGCACCAATCGCAGATGGGAATCCAAAGCCCATTGTTCCAAGTCCGCCTGATGTAACCCAAGAGCGCGGTTGATTAAATTTGTAGTATTGAGCTGCCCACATCTGATGTTGTCCAACGTCCGTTGTAACGATTGCTTCACCTTTTGTGCTATCGTTCAACAATTCAACAACCCATTGTGGCTTTAACACTTCATCCGAATCCGTGTAGGTATACGGCTTTTCCTGTTTCCACTGTTTGATCTGATCTCTCCAGGCATCTGCACGTTCAGCACGTCCAACTTCCTTGTTTGCAATCTCCAGCACTGTTTTCACATCGCCTACAATCGGAATATCTGTCGCAATGTTTTTGCCGATCTCTGCAGGATCAATGTCGATATGAACAATTTTCGCGTGTGGTGCGAATCCATCCAGCTTACCCGTTACCCGGTCATCAAATCGTGCACCGATGTTGATGAGCAAGTCCGATTGCTGAATTGCCATGTTCGATGTGTAGGTTCCGTGCATTCCCGGCATTCCAGTCCAAAGCTCATGTCCGCTTGGAAAAGCACCAAGTCCGAGAAGTGTTGTTGTGATCGGGATACCCGTCTTCCCTACAAACTCGAAAAGCGCTTCGTGTCCACCAGAGTAAACTACACCGCCACCTGCAATGATCATTGGTCGCTCTGCTTCCTGAATGGCCTGCGCCAAGCGATCCACCTGCAGTTTATTCGGTACCGTGCGTGGATTGTACCCTCTCAATATAACAGGTTCAGTGCTCGGTTCAAACAACGTTTTGTTTGCCGATACATCTTTTGGAATATCGATCAGTACAGGTCCTTTACGTCCGGTATTAGCGATATGGAATGCTTCATGAATGATGCCCGCCAGGTCTTTTACATCTTTCACCAGATAACTGTGTTTGGTGATCGGCATTGTAATCCCGGTGATATCCGCTTCTTGGAAAGCATCCGAGCCGATTAAGCTGGAATTGACATTACCCGTAATGACAACCAATGGTACGGAATCCATATATGCCGTTGCAATTCCTGTAACGAGGTTCGTTGCACCTGGACCCGAGGTCGCAATACATACGCCTACTTTGCCACTAGCACGTGCATAACCGTCAGCTGCGTGAATGGCACCTTGCTCGTGACGAGTCAGAACGTGTTTGAAATCTTCAAAGCCATACATTGCATCGTAAATGTACAATACCGCACCGCCCGGATAACCGAAAACACAATCCACACCTTCAAGCAGCAAACTTCTTAGCAAAATCTCGGAACCGCTAATGACCTCCGGCTTCATCCATCTTTCACGTAATTCATCTGTTGATCGTACTTCTGGAATTTGAGCTCCCATCAGTCATCCTCCTCTCGAAATTTACACCATTCTGACATTAAAAGTGACAAAAAAAACCTTCCATCCCTGCAAACAAGTTCATGCTTGCGAGGGACGAAAGGTTATCGCTTCCGTGGTACCACCCAACTTTGTCCGAAATTTCGCAATAACGGACCTTACCAGGTATAACAAAACGATGTTCAAACGAACATAGTCGTCTCCCATACCTGTTGTCTGTAACGCAGACTTACGATTCTCCCTAATACGCATAGATTTGACGATCCAGTGCTTTTCAGGAAAACAGCTCCGAGGTGAGCTCGTATATAAGGGGTAATGGTGGTGGTTTCAGCAAATCCAGCCACTCTCTGAGCAAAAGAGCCCTTAAAACTTCGTCCTCTTCATAGCCGATGAAATATTCTCGTTAAATGTTAGGAACATTATATGATTCCTCCAACCGATAAGTCAATACCTGTTTTTGATAAAAATGTGTTAACCATATCCACATCTGCTCTCCACTCTATGTTTGCCGCAATGTTTGACCTTCATGCAGTCACCTTTTATCTCGCCCCAGGCATAAGATATACAGGCCGCACGACTGGCCTTGAAAGGAGGCTCCGCATGCTCATTCGTCAGCGTTCATCCAAACTGGATGACGGCGCAATTCTAAGGCTAATCGACACACAGCTTGTTCCGTTATCACATATGAGTGAGAAGGAAATCCATAAAATTCGTAAAGAAATACCCCTGCGAATGAACAGGGGCATGACCTTTGTAATCTCGCCGGAGCCGAATAAACCTGCTGTTGCATTCATTCATTTTCTCATGCATGGCGAACTGTTATACGTGGATATGATGGCCGTAAGTCCGAAAGAACAGCGTAAACGTTACGGACAGACGTTACTGCACAAAGCAGAGAGCTTCGCAGTATCACGCGGCTGCAGAAAATCCAAAGTCATGGTAGATGAAGGCAATACAAACGGAACTCATTTTTATCAAAAAAATGGATATCAGATGCTGAGATATATCATGATAAGCCGCTGTTACGAAATGGAAAAAAGACTCTAGTTTATACTAAAAAAATCCTGGCGGTCTCGGTCCAGGACCGTAAGGGCCATATCCTGGGCCAGGGCCGTACCCCGGACCAGGACCATAACCAGGTCCATATCCCGGGCAACAATCAGGTTTCGGACCTGGTCCCTGGCCATACCCGGGACCAAATCCAGGGCCAGAACCATAAGCGTAAGGTAACGTCGCAATGGCCAGAAGATCAAATAATACCAAAGGTAAAATAGCTTTGGTACGTACTTTTTTTCCACCTAAACGCTTGAGCACAAGTTTGTTCCCTGATACTTTTAACAGTTTACCCGTAACCCGAGTACCGTCTTTTTTGACCGCAACAATGTTTTTGCCTATAAGTTTCATCGCTTCAGTACGCGTGACATGTTTTCTCATACTTTCCCTCCTCCTCGGATCATTCAAAACAGTGTATTCGTCCAAGACCGGATTCGCCTGTTTCTTTGTCCCTACCGAGAAAGTTGGGTATTACAAATGGAGCAAGCAAAAAAAAGACCCGCTTAAAAGCGGATCTTTTCTTGAATAACGTTTTGGTTACCAAATGTTATCTCGTTTATGTTATTACCTTTTACCTGGGTCATATGGTTCTCCGAGTGCAGATGGCGCCGAAGAACGTCCTACAGCTGCTACAAGTACAATAAGCGTCAGCAAGTAAGGCAACATGTAGATAATTTCCTGGGGAATACTTTGAGTCCATTCAAAATTTTGCACATAGTTTCGAATAGCTTGAGAAAATCCGAAAAATGCCGCTGCTCCAAAAGCCCCAATCGGATTCCACTTACCGAAGATCATCGCTGCTATGGCAATAAAACCTTGTCCCGATACCGTGTTGTGCGAAAAAGTTCCTGTCGTCGTCAATGTAATGGCTGCGCCGCCAACGGCTGCAAGTGCTCCACTGATCATCACACCGATATAACGGTAACGACGCACTTTAATACCTACTGTATCAGCCGCACTTGGATGTTCACCCACTGCACGCAGACGAAGGCCAAAAGGCGTTTTGAACATAATGTAATAGGTCAAGAACACAAACAATATTGCCAAATACGTTGGTGGATAAACATTTTTGAAAAGCGCTTCTCCGAGCAAAGGAATATCCTCAAGAAAAGGCACATTGAATTTGTTAAAACCTTGAACCAGAGGTGAATCTCCAGAACCTTCAAACAGAAGTTTTACCATATACAGAGTACTTCCTGCTGCCAAAAAGTTAATTACGATACCACTGATAATTTGGTCAGCTTTAAATGTGATCGAGGCCACTGCATGAATAAGTGACACGAGTACACCAATGACTATAGCGAGCAGGACTCCCATCCATGCTGCTGTCGTTCCTCCCATACCCGCTTCCTGAGCATAGTGAGCCCCAATACCGGCCGCAAAAGCACCGAACACCATAAAACCTTCAAGCCCGAGGTTTGTTACTCCGGATTTTTCCGAGAAAATCCCGCCGAGGGAAGCAAAAATCAATGCCGTAGCAAAGACAAGCGTCGTATTAATAATTTGCCCGATTGTCAACAAGTCCATCTACAACACCTTCTCTTTCTTGCGCTTGGAATAGAACGGTTTAAGAATCCAGCGCACGATGCCTTGTGCTGCAATGAAAAAGATAATCGAACCGATGACAATCCGAATAATCTCCGGCGGTACATCCGCAGCAAAGCTCATTCCTGCTGAACCGTATGTGAGAGTTCCAAATAGAACCGCCCCCAGCAATACACCAAATGGATGATTCAAACCAATCAATGCTACGGCTATACCATCAAATCCTGTTCCAGGTGAACCGGTCATTAAGGATTGATAGTGGAATACACCCAAAATTTGAAAAGCGCCGCCCAAACCTGCAAGCATACCACTAATAAACATCGCTTTTACAATATTTCGGTTAACACTCATCCCTGCATATTCTGCTGCATTCGAGTTGAGACCTACAGCGCGAATTTCAAAACCCTGCTTCGTTTTCCACATATAAATATAGAAGACTACAGCCATCACAATCGCAATCAACGTTCCCATATGAACACGTGAGTCCCCCATTAATTCAGAAAGCCAAGTCAAACTAATGGATGCTGTGTCGCTGATATCTGCTGAACGATTATCGCCTGGAAGCAGTAAGAACTGCCTTACGATAAGGTTGGCCAGATACAATCCGATCCAGTTGAGCATAATACTGCTGATAACTTCATTAACCCCGCGAGCAGCCTTCAAATAACCTGCAATGGCAGCCCAAAGTCCACCAAACACCGCACCAGCAATCAACGCCAGAGGCGCGTGAATATAAATAGGCAGGCCTGCGAATTTCACACCTACGAAGGTAGCAGCAGTCATACCTACGAGAAACTGTCCTTCGCCCCCAATATTAAACAGTCCGGCGCGAGCGGCAAAAGCAAACGCAAGTCCCGTCATAATGAGTGGTGTCATCTCACGAACAGCTTCACCGAAGTTGTACATATCGCCAAACACCTTTTTAAACAATGCACCATACGCTTCAAATGGGTTATATCCACCAATCATCATAACAATTCCCCCGAGAATGAGTCCCATCAGAATCGCCACAACTGGCATAATAAATGAATCTCGGGTAAACCATTTTAATACTTTATTCATGCGCAGTACCTCTCTTTTGGGTGCTGCCCGCCATCATCAAGCCGAGCTCCCTGTCATTGGTTTCTTCCGGCAGCACCTCACCTACGATCTGTCCTTCGTAGATCACCGCAATGCGGTCCGAAACGTTCATGATCTCATCCAACTCGAACGAAATAAGCAGCACGGCCTTCCCCTGATCTCGTTGTGCGATCAATTGCTTCTGTACAAACTCGATAGCTCCTACGTCCAGTCCACGAGTTGGCTGAGCTGCAATCAGCAATTCGGGGTTTTTATCGACCTCACGGGCGATAATTGCCTTCTGCTGGTTTCCTCCGGACAGCGAACGCGCCTTTGTTTCGATGCTCGGTGTACGCACGTCAAATGCTTCAACAAGCCGCTTGGCCTGCTTTTTGATTGCCTCAAAGTTAAGGAAACCTTTGCGCGTATACGGTTCCTTGTAATATGACTCCAGAACGATATTTTCGCTCACCGAAAAATCCAGAACAAGCCCGTGCTTATGTCTGTCCTCTGGAATGTGTGCAACACCCGCCTCCGATATATGACGTGGAGAGTGGTTGGACAGTTCTTTCCCCTGCAGGCGGATTGATCCGCTGTCGACTTTACGCAGGCCAGTAAGAGCTTCAATTAATTCACTCTGGCCATTGCCGTCAACGCCGGCAATCCCGACAATTTCTCCGGCACGCACATTCAGATTGAATTCGTTCAGGACTGCGATTCCTTCTTTGTTTTTGGACATCAATTTGCTGACCTCAAGCACATTGGCTCCAGGCGTGGCAGGCTTCTTGTCCACTTTGAACGTAACGTTGCGGCCAACCATTTTCTCTGCCAGTTCATTCGGATTCGTTTCCGATGTTTTGACGGAATCAATGACCTTGCCGCGACGAATAATGGTTACTGTATCCGAAATCTCCATGATTTCTTTCAGCTTATGGGTAATGAGAATAATCGACTTGCCTTCTGCAACAAGTTTTTTCATGATAACCATCAGCTCTTTGATTTCCTGCGGTGTTAGTACCGCTGTAGGTTCATCGAAGATCAGAATGTCTGCACCGCGGTACAATGTTTTAACAATCTCAACACGCTGCTGCATACCGACAGAGATATCATGAATTTTGGCATGAGGATTAACCTTAAGCCCATACTGCTCAGACAAGCGCTGTACTTCTGCAGCAGCCTTTTTATAGTTAATATTGAGACCCTTCTTAGGCTCGGATCCCAAAATAATGTTCTCTGTTACCGTGAACGGCTGTACAAGCTTAAAATGCTGATGCACCATACCGATGCCAAGATCGATTGCCCGGTTGGGACTATCGATGATGACAGGTTTGCCATTCACTTCAATGGAACCTTCATCTGGCTGATAGAGACCAAAAACAATATTCATTAATGTTGACTTACCAGCGCCATTTTCGCCCAGTAGAGCATGAATCTCGCCTTTCTGAAGCTGAAGGCTGATGGCGTCGTTGGCAACAATGCCTGGGAAACGCTTCGTTATCTGTTTCAACTCAACGACGGGGGTTGCTGCACCCATGTAATCACCCTTATAACTGATATAGTGTGGTTCCGCAAACGTAAAAAAAACGTCTATCGACGTACTTTATGGAAGAAAGATCGCACTTTACTGAAATTTTTCTTGCGATAATACAGTTGTTCAGCTCCGCTGAAAATATCCTAAAAACTCTATTATCTTAAGAAAAGCTCCGATCCGGAGCAGTGTTACAAATGTCACCTTGTACAAATGTTATAATGGCTTGATCAAATGTTCCTGTCTTTACAATCACAAGGCCGGTCAAGACCGGCCCTGATAATTATATTACAGCAATATCAAACACCTGCATGATTACTCTTTAGGTACTTTGATTTCGCCGCTGATGATTTTTTCTTTGTATTCGTCAACTTTGGCCAAAACGTCAGGCTTCACATTTTTACTGGAAGTATCTGCAATGCCTACGCCGTTATCTTTCAAAGTCAACGTTTCTGCTCCACCTTTGAACGTTCCATCAATCACTTCTTTATTTACACGTTTAACTGCTTCATCCACTTTTTTAATCATGGAAGTCAGCGTTACTTCATCGCCGAACTCCAAGGATTGGTCCTTATCCACACCGATTACCCATACATCCTGACCTTGTTTCTTACGAGCATCTGCTTCTTTAAACACACCGTTACCAGTTGCACCGGAAGCGTGGAAAATGATATCTACGCCTTGGTTGTACAATGTAGCAGCTGCAGCTTTACCCAAGTCAGGCTTGTCAAAAGCACCTGTGTAGTTTGGAATAAATTGAGCGTCAGGGTTAACTGCTTTAACCCCTTCTCTGAAACCTACTTCAAACTTTTTAATCAGTGTGCTCTCTGCTCCACCTACAAAACCAATTTTATTTGTTTTTGTTGTCAAACCAGCAACAACACCTACCAGGAAAGAACCTTCTTCTTCAGCGAATGTTACGGATTTCACGTTAGGTGCATCCACTACGCTGTCGATGATTGCAAGTTTGGAATCCGGATTTTGATCAGCTACTGCTTTGATCGCTTTTTCCAACTGATAACCGATACCCCAAGTCAGATCATATTTGTTTTTAACAAATTCGTTCAAGTTAGGAATATATTCTTCATCGGATTTACTTTGCAGGTATTTTACTTTTGCACCTGTTTCAGTTTCGGTTGCTTGCAGTGCTTCCCAAGCGGATTGGTTAAAAGATTTGTCATTAACGCCACCTACGTCAGTAACCATACCGATTTGAACATCGGACTTAGCTTCAGTCGCAGCACCACCGTTGTTTTCTCCGGCATTTGACTCTTCTTTCGGTTTGCTTCCGCATCCTGCGAGCATAACCGATACTGCCAGCAACATCACCAGAGACAAGCTGAGCATTTTTTTCATTTCTCTTTTTCCCCCTTAATAATATGTCCCTTTCAAATCTTGTCTGCAATTGCACGGATCAACAGCTATGAAGAGCAGGTTAGAAGCGAGATGTTTCGTTAATGGCTCTTTAAAAGCGCATTCTTA
The DNA here is from genome assembly GCF_052114825.1 of Paenibacillus sp. 2TAF8. Lineage (NCBI taxonomy): Bacteria > Bacillati > Bacillota > Bacilli > Caryophanales > Paenibacillaceae > Paenibacillus > Paenibacillus sp. 2TAF8. The sequence goes on along the minus strand of NZ_JBFRFN010000009.1, from coordinate 208,158 downwards.
TGCATGCAACATCTGCTCATCTGTCGAAAAACCGAACATTATGACCCGAAAAGAAAAAATTAGGACTGACCTACTAGAGGTGATTATACAATCAACCAGTGTTAAAATCCAGATGTATAATCACCAAAGTTCACTTATTTTTGTACTTTTTTTATTGAAAGCGCTTAATAATTTAACGTTTTAACACACTAACGTTACAGCGATGTGATGTTACATAACAAAAATATTACACCACATTCCAGTTCCAAGCGAAGAATGTCTAATTCGTTTGCATTATTGCACCGTTCGTATTTTATGTAATGTCATGTTGCGTTATCCACCAACGGCGCTCGCGATCTGGATTTGCTTCCAGTTGTACGATAGGTTTAGGTTGTTCTTCCTAGGCCGTTTTTATTCTCTAGTCCGTAAAAAAAGCCGCCATACTACGGCGGCTTACTTCATACAAATTTAAGCGTTGATTTTACCTTTAGCTACAGTAGCCAAAGAGTTGAACGCATTTATGTCATTAACGGCCAGATCAGCCAACATTTTGCGGTTCATATCTACTCCAGCAAGTTTCAATCCGTGGATCAGTTTGTTGTAAGACAAACCATTCATACGTGCTGCAGCATTGATACGAACGATCCACAGTCTGCGGAAGTTACGTTTCGTGTTGCGACGGTCACGGTATGCGTATACCAGGGATTTCATTACTTGCTCATTAGCTGTTTTAAAGATACGGTGTTTGGAACCGAAATAACCTCTTGCCAGTTTCAAAACCTTTTTATGACGACGACGTACTACAAAACCGCCTTTTACTCTTGCCATATTAAAGAACCTCCCAAATAAATATAAATGTATCCGTGGTATGTGTATGGCCGAAGCCAATCCCCCGTACGGAATCTACTATTTTGAATTAACCTTTCAGGTTAGCCAAACCTTGTTTCAAACGTCTCACGTCACCAGCAGCCATTACAGGGTTGCCGTTCAGAACGCGCTTCGCACGTTTGGATTTGTGAGAAAGCAAGTGGTTTTTGTGAGCTTTGTAACGAAGGACTTTACCAGAACCGGTAATTTTGAAGCGTCCTTTCAAACTGCTGTGTGTTTTCATTTTAGGCATGTTGTGTTTCCTCCTCCAATGTTATCAGGCTTTAGGAGCCAAGATCATAATCATACTGCGGCCTTCCAGTTTCGGTTGACGTTCAACGGTACAAAGTTCTGCAACTTCCACCTTAACGCGTTCCAAAATCTTTTGACCAATAGACGCATGTGCAATCTCACGTCCGCGATAACGAACGGAGCATTTCACTTTGTCGCCTTCTTTCAAAAACTTAACTACATTACGAAGCTTCGTTTGATAATCGTGCTCCTCAATATTGGAACGGAACCATACTTCTTTAATGTCAACGATTTTCTGGTTCTTACGGGCTTCTTTTTCTTTCTTTTGTTGCTCATAGCGGAATTTGCCATAGTCCATGATGCGGCACACCGGCGGTTTAGCCTGCGGGGCCACATTAACCAGGTCCAAGTTCAGGTCAATTGCCATTTGAAGTGCTTCACGAATGGGAGTGATCCCGATTTGTTCTCCTTCAGCTCCGACAAGGCGTACTTCCTTCGCCCGAATCTCATCATTAATCATGTGATCTTTACTAATAACCGTCCACCTCCAGGTCATTTTGAATATCCAGTTACACAAAAATAAAAGGGATGCCGGTCAAGCTACCGACATCCCTGTAATCAACACAATTCTTCATGAGTATACACTTCATAAATTATTGGGATCGTTGACCAGCCAACGTATGTTGGTCAGGTGAGAAGTCGGACTTCTGCTTGTGATTCCATTTTGCTATTTGTTTAACGCACTTGAATACTATACCATCAGTCATACAGCATTGTCAACACACTCAGGTACATTTTTTCAGAACAGTGTGACCGTGCGCATAGCAACGTATCGTTTATCGGATTAATCTATCCAAAAGTTAGCCTTGTTTGCTCTGTACTTCATCCAGACGCACAACCCGAGTATGCTGCGTGTGGCTCCACTGTTTGTTGTTTTGTGTGAAGAACGCATAAAACGTAATTGGGTACCAGGACAACAGATAGATCGGGAACAGAATCAGATACAGATACACTTTAGCAAACTTAACTTTTTCGAGCGCCATGGACAACAGGAACGTTAACACGTTCATGCCGATCGCTATAAACCCAACCCACAATGGGAAATACCCATAAATATTAGCAATATGTGGGCCGTCCAATACGTAAATATCGACTGACATTACAGCCGTCAACAGGAAAGTGAGTAACACCACATACACATTGGCACCGTAAACAGCGAGGTCGAACTTCACTAGACTTCTTTCCTTGATTGACTGCCATAGCAAAGGGAAGAAATATCTTCTTGCTACCGTAAAGTGACCCTGCATCCAGCGAAGACGCTGTCTAGCAGAGGCTTTGAATGTTAATGGTTTCTCATCAAATACTTTGGCATCATAGTTAAACACCGGATACACATTGCGCTGTACACTACGCATTGTGAACTCCAGGTCTTCTACAAGGCTGGTAGCTCCCCAGCCAATTTCTTTCAGCAAATTGGTCTCGAAGCACATCCCCGTACCCCCGAGGAAATTAGCCATGTTCAGGTTGTGACGGGACAGTTGCCACAGACGGTTGATATACCAGTACGATACACCATAAGCTGCAGTAATCCATGAATCCTCAGGATTCTTCGTATCAATGTATCCCTGTATAACACGTGCTCCATTGCACAAGTCATTATTCATTTCGAGTAAGAAGTTTTTCTCCACCAGATTGTCAGCATCAAGCATAACTACCGCATCATACTGACGTGGTAAATCCCACAGGTACTTAAGCATCCACTCGATGGCATGCCCTTTACCTCTCAAGTCTGGATTCGTACGTACACATGCATTCCAGCCATGCTGACGAACGATTTCTGCCGTGCTATCTGAACAGTTGTCACATATGACAAATACGTCGTACAGATCTCTCGGATAATCCAGTTCCTTCAGGTTTTCCATTAATGCCCCGATAACTTGTTCCTCATTGTGCGCCGCAACAAGCACGGCAAATGATTTTGTTGCAGGATAATTTTTCTTTTTCTTTTTCTTATACAGACCGAACAGCGAAAACGTGAATTGGTACACGGCAAGCAGTGCCAAAATGACCTGCAGCGTGACAAATATAGCGTCCAACATCGTTCTCTGTTACCCCCTTTTATTAAAACCAAATTACTTAAGCATTTTCTCTTCCTGATTCTGCATTATATTTTTTTTGTAATTGCAGAATATGACCCTGTGCTTTTGAGTACTACGTCAATCATCCAGGCAATGTTTCAAAGCAATGGCTGCGGCCAGTTGGCTGCTTTATCGATTCTGTATTCTTTTCAGCAATTTGTCAAAACCCCAATTCTACTTTTTGAAGCAGAAATGTGAACTTTAAACGCTGAATAGCCACTCCGTGATGCCACAACCTCGCATTCATGCCTGTTATATCTTATTTTCAGCCGTTTTCTCGTTTTTTATTTCTAAAGTCCCTTCTTTTTTCTGTGGCCTACTGCAACTCAACCGTACCTCTACTACAAATAACGTAAATGGCCACCAAAAAGTTTAATCTAAAACTCACATTTTTTTACCTCATTTCAGCCATGTTGAATCATTGTATCTTCTTTTATGGAATGAAGTCAAAAAAATCCACTGGTTTTTCATCCACTCTTTTACATGAATTTTACGTTCTTTACATGTGTTCTTCTTGAAAAGGACAACATTTAAAAATATGATAAACGTATGCCTTAAATAACCTCAAGAACTTCAAAAACGGTTATATACTAAACAGGTGCATACCGACACGGGTAACATCCCGGAAATACTGCCGCCCTCGGGGCGGCCTGACTGGCAGGAGGCCAATATGAGCCGTTTTTTCTTAAAGTTTCAAAAGTATGACCGTAATGTGTTTATGTGGATTAACGGCCGTCTTCATAATCGATTTATGAATTTCTGGCTGTATTATTTCACTCACCTTGGTGGAGCGACTTCTTCAATCGCTGTATCTTTGTTGATCTGGCTTCTTGCCCCAGCACCATGGAGCACGACTGGATTTCAGGCATGCATCGCTTTAGCAGTCAGTCACATCCCTGTAGCGATAGCCAAAAAATTGTATCCTCGCATACGGCCCTATCTGGCCTTGCCTGATACAATAACGTTCCGCAACCCTTTGACGGATCATTCGTTCCCGTCAGGGCACACAACCGCTATTTTTTCGGTAACGGTACCCTTTATGGCTGCTGAGCCGTTTCTATTGCTAACCTTGCTGCCTGTCGCTCTTATTGTCGGATTCTCTCGAATCTATCTGGGGCTTCACTATCCGTCCGATGTTTTGGCAGGTGCCACAATCGGTACTTTAGTCGCACTTGCTACAGTTGCATTCTGGCCTTAAAGTCGATATGTTAGACTCAGGAAAACCTAGCAGGAACAGGTGAGGCAAGCGTGGAGAAAAAAAGAATTTTACTATTATCTGAAGGATTTGGTGCAGGGCATACTCAGGCTGCTTATGCTTTATCCAGCCACTTACGAAAGCTGTCGCCAAATATTCAGACTAAGGTGCTGGAACTCGGGAGCTTTCTTAACCCTAAAGTAGCACCACTTATTATTAATGCGTACAAAAGAACGGTGACCACTCAACCGAAACTCGTTGGATACGTATACAAGCAGCAATATAAGAAACCATTAAATCGACTGACTACCCTTGCATTGCACAAATTGTTCTACACCCATACCCGCAGTGTGGTTCGTCAGTTGCATCCGGATGCCATAGTCTGCACACATCCGATTCCAAGCGCCGTTATATCCAGGTTAAAGCGGTTAGGCACAAAGGTCCCCTTATGTAACGTTTTGACAGATTATGATGCACATGGTACATGGGTTAGTCCTGAGGTGGATTTGTATCTTGTCTCCTCAGACGAAGTTAAGTCCAAATTGATGCGCCGTGGCGTATCCGTAGACAAAATCAAAGTAACCGGCATCCCGGTGCACCCTAACTTCTGGGAGCATCCTGGACATGACGAGATACGTGCCAGATTCAATCTGAAGCATATGCCAACCGTGCTTGTGATGGGCGGCGGATGGGGTATGCTAAGTGATAAGGTTGTTCATCAGCTTTTGGCTCGCTGGCATGAGGATATCCAGATTATTTTCTGTCTTGGACGTAATGACAAAATACGCATCAGCATGGAACAGGATCCTCTGTTCCAGCAAGAAAATATCCATATCATTGGATATACAACGGAGATTGATAAATTAATGGAAGTCTCCGATCTGCTGATTACCAAGCCAGGCGGAATGACATGCAGTGAAGGCTTGGCCAAAGGCATTCCGATGTTGTTTCATAATCCGATCCCGGGTCAGGAAGAAGAGAATGTACATTATTTTACAAGCAGAGGATTGGGGGAACGAATTACATCCCTTGATGTGGTTATTAGCTGGATGAATAAACTACTTAAGCATTATCCGGACGTAGTGCAGAAGCGAAAACAGCATTTAGCTGAAATTGCCAAGGTACACCCAATGGAAAGCGCTCAGTCTATCATGAATCTTTTGCAGGATATGCAGCCCTTATCATCAGAGGAAACACATGTCTAACTTGAATAACTTAACATGAGCAATATCGTCTTCATAACCTCTTTTCACGAATGAAAAGGTGCCTTCGAAACCGAAGGCACCTTTTTTTATTTCTTGGATCTGCATTTTAATCCATTTACTTCACTTATTGAATACCCGCAGATTTCAGATACTCCTGCCATTGCTTGGTATACTCAGACTGAATTTTTTCCAGACCTGCTTGTTTTGCCTTTTCCATAAAGGTGTTCAGACCGCCTTCCACATCGGCAACAAGACCTACGTTAAGCGGATACAAGTATTGTTTTTCAACTTGCTCCAACGCTGCTTTTTCTGCTTGATAAGGAGTCCAATCCTCGGCAAAACCGGTGAAAATATCTGGTTTCTTAATTTTATCGAGGTCTTTAAACATAGCCAGAACATCATCAAAGCTCTTGTCATACAACATAAACTCCGGATTACGCCATGCCCAGCCATTCATACCTTCACGAGGGAAGCCATTGCTTTGCGCATCCCCGATCATATGGTAATACCCATCTTTCACTTCAAAGTTTTTGCCTTCCACACCATACTCGGTCAGCCAGTTATAGCGTTTGTCAGTCACAAGCTTCTCGTAGAATGCCAGCGCTCTTTCTGGATTTTTGCTGCTGCGGGGAATAGCAAAACCGTTATGGATGGGATGAACCGGTTGTGCAAACCCTTTCGCATTCGGATACGGGAAATATCCCAGCTTCCAGTCCGGGTGGGTGGACTGAACTTTGATGACATCGGAATTAAATTTGTTCGGATTCTCCCCGGCAAGAATGACAGCTGCTTTACCATTTTGCAGTAAGGAATTGGAAGTATCCTTCACGTTTAGTACGTTTTTCGGGAAAAAGCCTTTATCCATCCAGCGTTTGTATGTTTTCAGATCTTGCAGATGCTGTGGTGAACCCCAGTAAGACGTCACTGTGGATGGTGTGTCATACATGATATCCAGTCCATACGGAAGCTGGCCTGCAGTATTCACCAACTTTGAAGTCAACTGACGAACCCCATGTGTGTGGTTTGCATTGCTGTCTGCAATCGGAATCATGTTGGGCTCATTTGCTTTAATCCCTTCCAGGTAGGCTTCCAGCGTTTCCATTGATTCCGGCTTCGGCAGATTATACTTCTCGCGCAAGTCTTCGCGGTAAGCAATACCTTCCGTTACGTATTCAATCCACGTGGATGGAACCGTGTAGATTTTGTCATTGATTTTAACTGCATTCCACATATCATCCGGAACATGAGATTTAAGCTTTGGTGTCTTCGCCAAAAGCTCATCCAGTGGCAGGAAAGCACCTTTCTTCGCATAGGACTGGTAATTCGTCCAGTCAGCAGTAAAGATCAGGTCGATCGGCTGTCCAGAAGACAGCAACAGTTTATATTTTTGATCCCAGTCCGTCCAGGAAGTGAAGTTAAATTTTACAGTAGCGTTCAAATCCGCCTCGGCCAGCTTGTTAATTTCTGCTTCAATGACAGGCAGATCTTTGGGAGCATCTCCAAGCATGTAAAATTGCAAGGTTACTTTCTCGCCTTTATTATCAGATGAGCCTCCCTGATTACTGCCTTGCGCATTTCCTCCTGAACCGCCATTACAGGCAGCAAGTACTCCAGCAAACAACATCAGGGCCAGTACCATAGACAGATGACGAATCCTTTTATTACGCATATGCATCCTCCCTTTTTGTGTTAAACCTTATATATGTTAGCGCAGCCCCGCTATGCATCAGACCCTCGGGTAATTCATGACTGCCTGACGTCCCCAGCGTGTATACGTTCTAACCTTTCACCGCACCAATCGTGAGCCCTTTAACAAAATAACGCTGTACAAACGGATACAGGAACAAGATCGGGCCAGTAACGATAATGGCCATGGCCATCTTAGTTGACTCTGTTGGAACGTCCTGGCTGAGCGTAACGCCCGTACCAATCGCCATCTGGTCAATAAAAGTGATCGTATTCATCGTGTTGTACAGATAAAACTGCAGCTGGTACATATCCGGGTTATTGATAAACAAAGAGGATGTGAACCAGTCATTCCAGTACCCAAGAGCAAGAAACAGTCCAACGGTTGCAATGCCTGGCATCGCCAGTTTTAACACAATGCTGAAATAGATCCGGAAATCGTGGGCACCATCAATCTTCGCCGATTCAATTAATTCGTCCGGCACAGCCGAGCGAATAAAGTTTTTCATCAGAATGATCAGAAAAGGTGTCATAAGCCCCGGAAAGATCAGTACGGTGTACGTGTCCGTCAGGTTGAAATAGTTCGCCAGCATAATGTACCAAGGCACAAGTCCCCCGCCAAACAGCGTTGTGAAGTAGATAAAAAAGGAGAACGTGTTCCGGTATTTAAAATCTTTGCGCTGAAGTACAAATCCGGCCATCGTGATAAAAAACAAACCTAGTGTCGTGCCGACAACGGTTGTAAACACGGTTACCCCATATGCTTTAAGTACCTGGGTTGGGAATTTGAAAACCATTTTGTAGCCTTCCAGAGAGAAATGCGTTGGAAAGAGATGATAACCGTCCCGAACGATCGATTCATTACTGCTGAATGACCCAGACAGTATGAGCAGGAACGGCAACAGGCACATTAATGACAAAATAATGATGACACTATAGGCAATCAACTGAAACGCGAGATTAAATTCCGAATCTTTGGCACGAGTCTGGGTTCGTATCCGTCTTTGGGTATGCGTTTGTGTGCTCATGGTTATTCTCCCTTCTGCCTATGGGCGTGCATATTCTAGAACAAGGCGTAATCTTCGTTAATTTTGCGGATGATATAGTTAACCGTCATGATGAGGATGAAACCGAATAACGATTGGTACAAGCCAGCTGCTGTTGCCATACCGATATCGAAGGTCACCTTCAAGGAGCGGTAAACATACGTATCAATGATATCTGTAGCGTTGTAAAGAACACCGTTATTCCCGATTAATTGATAGAACAAATCGAATTGTCCTTTCATAATGCTACCAAGTGAAAATAACAGGAGAATCACAAATGTCGGTTTCAACATCGGCACTGTAATGTACCAGATTCGCTGGAAGATATTCGCCCCGTCAATGCGAGCCGCTTCATAATACTCGTCACTTATTCCCGTTATTGCAGCCAGATAGATGACCATGCTATAACCGAGGTTTTTCCATAAGTAAAAAATAATGATCAGAAACACCCAGATCCATGGTGTGTTGTAGATATCCACCGGCCCTGCCTCAAAACGTTTGAGCACGGTATTCACAAACCCAGACTCATAGTTAAACATGTTGTAAGCGATTACACTTAATAGAACAAAAGAAATGAAGTACGGCAGGAACATGACGGACTGGGTTATTTTTTTGAACAACTTGCCCCGGATTTCACTTAACATGATCGCACAAAAGATCGCGAGACCGTTCCCCAGTATAATGAAAGCCAGGTTATACCCTACGGTATTTGTTGTAAGTTTCAACAGCATTCCCGATTGCCAGAGAAACTTAAAGTTATCTAATCCGACAAACGGGCTTCCGAATAACCCTCCTGCAAAATCATAGCTGGTGAATGCATAGTAAATACCGACCATCGGAAAATACGAGTTAATGAGAAAAAAAATCAGCGTGGGCAGCAGCATCAGAAACATGATTTTGTTTTTGTTCAATTCTTTGAGCATGGCTCGATCCCTCCCGAATTGTCGCGGCGATACATAATAGAATGTTGCTGGTAAATGTTGATCATAAAGGCTTTTGGTGTTGGTGTTGCTGATGTTTGGTGATTAGTATTGAGGCTGCATGGTGATGATGCACCGGTGTAGCTCTGAATTTATTGTAGACTGTCCTATTGGTTTCTGGATACTGAAGCTTCCTGCCGATTCATGAACGATACTGCGAAATGAACTGTGAACAATCTGTAACAATCATGAAATGATCGCATGTATGGTCACAAAAGTAGATATCGTGCATAGCTTCAGTCAGGTGAACAATGCCGCGAAAATTGAACTTTATCTAGGGAAAACGAACTAAAATGGTTGTGTAGCATTGATGTAAACGCATACATAATATATAATTCAAGTTACCTTGCTCTCCTTGTTCTGCTTCATATGAAGTCCGGTTATGTCTTATGAAAAATACATAAGTTCACTCATATCAGGAGGTTCGAGGGGGAAAAAGAATGCGCAAACGTTCAGAAGACAGTCAAAAAGTATTCGCGCGAATTCTGATAGGCATTATTATCAGCACAGCAGCCACGCTACTCGTAGCATCGGCCATATTATACGTTAACTATAACCGGATTGCGCTGCGCCAAGTTTATCGTACAGATATGAACAGCCTCACCCAGACCAGCCGCGAAGTGGCCAAGATGACCGAAAGCGCCAAGTCACTCTCCTATCAGATTTATCAGGACTACACCATTTCTTCTCTGATGCTTTATTCTAAACCGAGTATCTATCAGATCACCTCCGCCATGGAGCAACTCGACAATTACCGCATGTCCCTTCCTTTCATTGAATCAATCTATGTATACAACTCCAAAAGCAATGAATTTTTCATCAGCTCCGACGGGGTCCGCAATGGACAACAGTCTGTCTCTGAGATTGATGACCAAGGGATCAAGCATATTCTCGATCGTTTCCATGACTATAAACCTTTTGTTCCTATCCCACGTACGTATAAGGTTGGATCGACCAAGGCCAGCGAAGTGAACAGTTACACGTACCTGTGCTATGACACCATTAATGACAACGCCAAACTGAATTATGCGGTTATCGTAAACATCAAGGATGACTGGCTTAGTCCCAACATGAACGCGGCGGATCAGCCAGGCAAAACGTTTATTGTGAATGAAGAAGGAGACTTGTTATCCGACCTAGGGGATCGACCGCTGCTTAACAATCTCTCTAACGAAACATTCATGCGTCCAATTATGCAAGATACAGACCATTCTGCTTATTTTACCGAGGAAGTGGACGGGGAGAACTCACTGATCACCTACACCGCTCCAGACAGCCTGGGATGGCGTTACGTACGAATTACGCCCTATGACGTGATTACAGCCGACATTCGCGGTATGCGCACGCATACACTTCTGTTCTGCCTTGGGCTGCTGGCTGCGGGTTTGATTCTCTCTTATCTTGTATCGCGCAAGCTTTATCATCCGATCAATAACGTGCTTGTCCGCATGCGTGTAATGGAAGCTGAACGCCGGGGTAGTCTGCATCTGCTCAGACAAGACTTTTTACGTGGTGCGCTGCAAGGACGGGAAAGCGTAACCTGCAATATGCTAGAAGAACGGATGAGGTTCTATGGTTCCCTCATTGATGTACATCAGCCGTCAAGACTGGTGCTTTTGCGCATCGACCATTATACAGAATTTTGCGAGACTTATCGGGACGATACCAAGCTTGTCAAATATGCGATGATGAACATTTGCACCGAAACAGCAGACCTTCACTATAATGCCGAAGCAATAGACATGGGTGGTGACCTGATCACGCTCTTGTTTAATGAAAAATCGGAGAATGACTCGCTCTCGGAGGCTGGAGATGCGCATCAGATTGAAGAATTGCTTCGCATGATGCAGGCCGCAGTCATGACACATTTGAAATGCTCTATCTCCTGTACACTAGGGCCAGAGGAAAACTCGCTGGAGGAATGCATTGAAGGTTACGGACGCTCTGCCGAAGCTTCGCTTCACCGCCTTTTCATGGGGCCGGGTTGCCTGATTCATACCTCGGATATCATGGCTTATCAGAGTAAGGAGTATACTTTCCCTGCAGGCAAAGAAAGGCAGCTTGTGGATTGCTTGATGACAGGCAAAACTGAGGATGCCAAGATGTTCTACGCAGATATCGTCAGTGAAACGGCAGCCTATCCATTCAACGTCTTTCAGCTCGCTCTGTCCCATCTGACGATGACCCTTAATCACGTTCGTAATACCCTCAAGAAAAACAATCAGCTTACACTGGATTCCGTCTCGGGCAGTTTGATGCTTCCGGTGAAAAATGCTGAGGATCTCAACGAGGTGCATGAACATTTTTATCGCATGTTTGATGAGCTCGGCTCCAAGGTTGAGGAGAAACGCACGCTTAAACACGAGGAACTCATTCGAAGAATTAATGATATTGTAGAGCGGGACTATGCTAACCCGAATCTGTGCCTTACCTCAATTGCAGAGGAACTGGGCATGTCACCCATTTACGTCAGCAGACTTTATAAACAACTCACGTTAAAAGGGCTTACAGACGTCATCAATGAGACACGTATCGCCAAAGCGCAGTATATGCTTGTAGAAACGGATAATTCCGTTGCGGATATTGCCGAGAGAACCGGCTTTACCAACAGTTCTTATTTTTATCGAATGTTTAAAAAATTCAACGGGGTGACTCCGAACGATTATCGCCGCAAAGAGCTTCATTCAGACCATCTCTAACTGATCTTGAAAAAAGAGCGGCATCCGAGAGCAAAATTTGCCCTCAGATGCCGCTCCTTCTTTATTAAGCTTCTTCTTGATCCTGATCGTCACCAGATTCATCCGTCGCTTCACGCACTTTATACTTATCTAGACGCATTTCATTATATTCTCGCAGCGCCTCTTCCCCGACAATAACCTCGACTCGATGAATGTTCATGCCTTTGCCCATGAATTTCTGTTCATACTCAGTCATAACATGCTCTTCATTCAAGCCGTCACGATGAAGGTTCAGAGACAAATTGGTCATCTGCAAGCCGAAGTCAGCGATAGCGTTCAGAGAGAACTCAAACAGCGTCTCTGAATCCGTTTTAAAATGAATCTGTCCTTTCGGATTCAGCAATCCGATATATTTTTTCAAGAAACGTGGATGTGTCAACCGGCGGCGTGCATGTTTCGCCTTTGGCCAGGGATCACTGAAATTCAAATAAATACGCTCCAGTTCCTGCGGTTCGAATACTTCTTCGATCTGTTCAATGTTGGCCAGCGCCAGCTTCAGATTCGGAGGTGTCTCCACCTCAGCCTGACTCCATGCATTACGCGCTTTCTCACTGGCACGACGGACGAGCTCATCATACATGTCAAATCCGATGAAATTGTACTCTGGATATTTATAACTCATTTGACTGATGAACTGTCCTTTGCCCATGCCAAATTCAACAAAGATCGGATGATCGTTGCCGAACAGTTCGGCCCATTTGCCTTTATATTGTTTTGGCTCCAGTACAACAAGATCCTCTTGCTGCTCCAGATTTTCTCTAATCCCTTTTCTACCACGTAAACGCATTTTATTCCTCCGTTTGTCTATACTTGTCTTAGACTTATTTTGCCGAAGAACTGACAAATTGTAAAGAGCAATGAAAAAGGAATCTCCGGACCTGCCACGTTGGGCAAATCCAAAGATTCCCTTTTCGATTTATTTGGAATTGGGGTCCAACTACTTTAGTAGTTCATAGTCTACCTTATCTTGGTGTGAAAAATCAAATGTCTTTTCGAAAGCATCACGGACTTTTTGTCTTGCAGCCGCTTTCACTTTCGGATTTCCATTAAAACGGACGCCTGTCAGAGCCAGCGCCTCTTCTGCAGTCAGTTCAACAGATACATGCTGAAATTCATTATTTTTAACTTGGGAATTCATTGTATCACCTCACGGTATAGTATGATCCATAATGTCAACATTCATTCAAATGCCACGATGAAAACTACTCACTGGATGGTGTCTGACGCTGGTTTAAATATAACATAAGGTGTAAACTATATCAAGTAAAAAACGTTGATTTGACAGCCTTTTTTTTCGTTTACATTCCCCTTTTTTTCGGATTTTTGATACAATAAGTGACGAAAACCGCACAGCGTATGAATCCCTGTTCCGATATGATATTACTGAACTCGAATTGAACCAAAAACCAGTCAAAAGACAACATTTAAAGGCATTAGACCTTAAAGGAGTACCTTGAACATGAATGCACCCGCTTTACAGCCTCCCTTGATGTGGGGGGATAAACGATTCCACACCTGGAATTACGAAATGCGTGATCAATTCAACAACAAAGTCTTTAAAGTAATGCTCGATGCAGGCTTCACCTGTCCCAATCGCGATGGTTCCATCGCCAAAGGGGGTTGCACCTTCTGTAGTGCAAGGGGTTCAGGTGATTTTGCAGGGAGCAGACGTGAAGACCTCGTGAGCCAGTTCAATACCATTAGAGACAGGCAACATCTGAAGTGGCCTTCGGCTCATTATATCGGTTATTTTCAGGCGTACACCAATACCTATGCACCAGTCGAAGAACTGCGCGAATATTTTGAAGAAATTTTGCAACAGCCCGGCGTTGTCGGTTTATCTATTGCCACTCGTCCGGACTGTTTACCAGATGATGTTGTAGAGTATTTGGCAGAGCTTAATCAGCGCACCTATTTATGGGTAGAGATGGGACTACAGACGATCCACGATTCCACTTCGATGTTGATCAACCGTGCACATGATACGGCGTGTTATGAAGAAGCAGTTGAAAAACTGCGCAAACACAACATTCGGGTCTGCACACACATCATCTATGGCTTGCCTCAAGAAACACATGAAATGATGCTGGATACCGGTCGTGCGGTGGCCAATATGGATGTACAGGGCATCAAGATTCATCTGCTTCATCTCATGCGCAAAACACCCATGGTCAAACAGTATGAGGCTGGTCTCCTTCGGTTTCTTGAGCAGGATGAGTACATCAAACTAATCGTGGATACCCTCGAGATGCTCCCGCCAGAAATGATTGTACATCGTCTTACAGGAGATGCGCCTCGTAACCTGCTTATTGGTCCCATGTGGTCTTTGAATAAATGGGAAGTTCTGAATTCCATTGACCGGGAGCTGCGTGAAAGGGATACGTGGCAGGGTAAGTATTGGAGGGAAGCATAAATGGGCTTTCTGTCGGTTCTAAGTTGTGCGCATCAATGGATTGGTTCTCGGCTCCAGCCAGGAGATTTCGCAATTGACGCTACTGTAGGTACAGGTGCTGATACACTGTTTCTCGCTCAACAGGTGGGCCATCGTGGGCAGGTAATCGGGTTTGATATCCAAAGCGAAGCACTGACACTGGCTCAGGCCCGGATACGAAAGCATTCCGATAGTGGCAAGCTCGGATCTATTTCCATGCTGGAATTAAGCCATGCACGAATGGCAGAAGTCATACCAAGCGGTTGGGTTGGCAAGGTAGGAGCTGTAATGTTTAATTTGGGATACCTGCCCACGGAAGGTGCGAATACTTCGATTATTACTGAGACAACGAGTACCATCGCAGCACTTGAGGCCGCTACGACTTTATTACGTCCACGCGGTATCATTACTGTCGTTCTTTATCCCGGTCATGACGGGGGCGCTCAGGAAGCTGAAGCTGTGTCAACGTGGGCTTCTGCTTTGCCTGTCGAACAAGCGCAAGTTGTGATGTACCGTCAGATGCAACGAGAAACTTCACCGTATTTAATCGGTATTGAGAAAAAATAACAAAACAATTCCCTTTGTTGACCAAATGAAATACACTGGACACATTGACTGGACAAGCCATTTGACTTTATCCATGTCCCCGTGTTCCACATACAGATGCAACCGCATTCACTTGTTCATCTTTATCTTGTATGTGCCAGTTGTTTAACGGCCCGGAACTGGTTAAAGCGATTCACCATTTCATATACTAGAGGAGAGATATCCATGTCTACGCCATACCCATTACAATTCCAACCTGAATTCAAAGAACGTGTATGGGGAGGTCGCGCGCTGGAGCAATTCGGCCTTACACCCCCTGAAGGACATATTGGTGAAGGCTGGATGATCGCAGATCATGCTAATGGTACGACCAAGGTTCTGAATGGCCCGCTTGCTGGCAAAGGACTTGACGAGGTACGTGAACAGCTCGGGACAGCCTGGCTTGGGTCCAAAGGGGTTTCGGAAAAAGGTGGACGTTTCCCTCTGCTGATTAAACTACTGGACTGTAACGATGACCTGTCCGTTCAGGTGCATCCTACAGATGATTACGAGGCTCTCCCTCCAGGAGAACTGGGTAAAACGGAAATGTGGTACGTTCTCGATGCCAAGCCAGGAGCTCATATCATCTATGGTCTGAATGAAGGGGTAGATCGTGAAGCGTTGAAACAGTCGCTGGAGAATGGCACCGTGATGGATACCCTGCGACAAGTGCCTGTTGAAGCCGGAGATACATTCTTTATCCCTGCCGGAACGGTGCATGCTCTTTGCGCAGGTGTTGTCGTGGCCGAGATACAGCAAAATTCGGATACAACGTATCGGATCTATGATTATAACCGCCCTGGCCTGGATGGCAAGCCTCGTGAATTGCATGTGGAAGATTCCTTAAATGTCACTGCATATGAAGGCGCTGGGGCCACAACGATGAAAACCAGCGATGCCGTAGCCGGTGAATGGCTACAACTGGCATCCTGCCCCTACTTTGTTGTAGAAAAAGGCATAGTGGCTGGTCGTTGGGAACTCTCGACTACGGCAGACAGCTTTACCATTCTTGTCGTATGTGAAGGTGAAGGTAGGCTTGAATGGACTGGCGCTGAAGGAGGCGAGCATCTGACATTGAAAGCAGGTCAATGTTATCTCTTGCCTGCGAATCTGGGTTCCTATACACTGAGCGGAAATACAACCGTGCTTCGCTCTTATCTTCCTTAAGCTTTAGTTACCGATGACCTGTGAAGGAGGAATTACACGAGATGCAGGAATCTACCTTTACATTGATGGGCAACGAAGGTACCCGTGTTCATGTGTACCGCTGGCTCCCCGATCCAGATGAACATGTTCAAGGCGTAGTGCAGATTGCGCATGGAATGGGTGAAACCGCAGCGCGTTATGCCGAATTTGCAAGTTATCTTACGGAACACGGCTTTGCCGTGTATGCCAATGATCATCGGGGTCATGGCAAAACCGTAGAGAACACTGAATTGCTGGGCGATGCAGGTGTAGACGCATTCCGCTGGATGGCCAGCGATATCGTCAACTTGGGAGAGGTGGTATCTGAGGAACATCCTGAAGTTCCGCTCTTTCTCATGGGACATAGCATGGGTTCCTTTTTGGTGCAGTACCTCATGTATGCCGATCATGAAAGGTATCACGCTTTTGTATTGTCCGGAACCAACGGCAAACGAGGACTGCTCCGGTTTGGAGAAAAGCTGGCACTGTTACAGTGCGGTATTCAAGGCGACAATCATCGGAGCCTGTTGCTGAATGCCATCGTATTTGGCGGATATAACCGTGCTTTCCGACCAGCAACAACACCCTTTGACTGGTTGTCCCGTGACCACCAGGAAGTGCAGCGATTCATTGATGACCCAATGTGCGGTGCGATATGTACAGCTGGTTTTTTTCGAGACTTCTTTAAGCTATTGCTCGAAATCCATCTTCCGCAGCATATGGAGCGTATCCCCAAACACAAACCGGTTCTTCTATTCTCTGGTGAACGGGACCCTGTCGGGCTTCGAGGCAAAGGCGTGCTTAATCTATACTCCCAGTATCAGAAGCTCGGACTGAAAGACGTGCAGTATCATCTTTATCCTGGAGGACGCCATGAGATGCTGCATGAGACGAATCGTGCTGAAGTGGCACAAGACGTCCTGAACTGGTTGAAGCGCCATATGCCAAATGCAGGACAACAGGAAGAACAAGTCCATGATCGAATAGATACAGCACAGTCCAGCTAGAGTGTGTCTGAAAACGCTAAAGGGAGCCAACTTTGCTGCTATCTTCTGATCCAAATACAAGAAAATAACCCCCTGATCGGGCACAGTACAAACTGCGCTTGACCAGGGGGTTTGTTCTATTGCGGAATCTTAAATCTCATAGGAAGAAATAAAGTCCGTTGCAGACATTAAAGCTATTAACCTTCAATCAGCAAGGATTCCGGATCTTCAAGCAATTCTTTTACAGTCACCAGGAATCGTACGGCTTCGCTTCCATCAATAATTCGGTGATCGTAGGACAAGGCAATATACATCATTGGACGGTTTTCCATCCGTTCAGCATCAATCGCCACTGGGCGAAGCTGAATTTTGTGCATTCCGAGAATACCTACTTGCGGAGTATTCAGAATTGGCGTAGACAACAGGGAACCAAATGTTCCACCATTGGTAATAGTGAATGTACCACCTTGCAGATCAGACAATGCGAGCGTATTGGAACGCGCTTTGGACGCCAGGTCTGCAATGCTTCTTTCGATTTCAGCAAAGCCCAGACGGTCAGCATCCCGTACAACCGGAACAACCAAACCTTCTTTTGCGGATACCGCAATACCGATATCGTAGAATTTCTTCAATACAACGTCTTCGCCATCAATCTCCGCGTTAATCGTCGGGAATTTTTTAAGTGCACCGACAACCGCCTTTGTGAAGAAAGACATGAAGCCCAGATTGATATCGTGTTTCTCTTTGAACTTGTCCTTGCGACGTTTACGAACGTCCATGATCGCTGTCATGTCAACCTCATTGAAAGTGGTCAACATCGCTGCAGTCTGCTGTGCTTCAACCAAACGCTTCGCAATGGTTGCCCGACGACGGGACATGCGCTGACGCTCTACCGGCTTGGCAAAAGTCGCACCTCCGGCTGCTGGAGCGCTAGGCGTAGAAGCAGGAGCTTTAGCAGCTGGTGGTGCTGCTGGAGTAGACGGCTGATTGCTATGGCTTTTCACATCATCCTGATACACGCGGCCAATCGGATCTTTGCTCTGCACTTGATCCAGTTCAATCCCACGCTCACGAGCAAGTTTGCGTGCAGAAGGAGAAGCTGTTTTGCTGCTATCCGAAGGCTCAGGCGGCGCAGCAACAGCAGCTGGCACTACTGGAGCCTCAGGTGCCGGTGCCGGTTTGGATTCAGACGTTGCTGGTTCGGAAGCAGCTGGAGCGTTTCCGCCCCCTGCTCCAGCTGACAACGTACCGATCGTTTCACCAATCTCAACGGTCTCGCCTTCCTGACGAATGATTTTCTCGAGTACACCGCTCTCTTCAGCACTGATCTCGATGTTGACCTTATCTGTCTCCAGTTCAAGCAAAACATCACCTTGGTTAACCGTGTCTCCTTCTTTAACCATCCATCTGGACACCGTTCCCTCAGTTATTGACTCACCCATTGCAGGTACTTTAATTTCACTCACAGCTGTTACCTCCCCAGTGGAATATTATTCTTCGCCGTTTGTTTCAATGCTGCTGTAACAATCAATTGCTGCTCCATGCTATGCACAAGCTGATAACCGCTGGAAGGACTCGCATGTTCCGGACGGCCTTCATATCTCACGGTAGTGCCCTCAGGCGCGATCTCGCGAAGACGAGGCTCCATATACGTCCAGGCACCCATGTTTTTGTTCTCTTCCTGCACCCATACCAGCTCTTTTAATTGGCTGAAACGTGCGAGTACACGTTTGATCTCTTCCGCTGGGAACGGATAGAGTTGCTCAACACGAATGATATGAAGCCAGGACAAGTCCCCTTTGTGCTTATCAATCGCATCTTCCAGATCAATGGCAACTTTACCACTGCACAAAATAATACGTTCTACCCGATCCGGTTTCGTACCAAGACCTGGTTGCTCCAGCACAAGTTCAAACTTGCCTTCGCTGAATTCGGCGGCTGGTGATGCAACACGCGGATTCCGGATCAAACTCTTAGGAGACATCATCACAAGTGGTCGTGCATCCTCAGTCTCTGTTAAGGAAGCTTGACGACGCAGCAGGTGGAAGTACTGTGACGCACTTGACAGATTAACTACCGTCATATTGTCTTCTGCACACAGTTGCAGGAAACGTTCCAAGCGTGCGCTTGTATGTTCCGGCCCTTGACCTTCGTTCGCATGTGGAAGCAACATGACCAGACTTGATTTTTGAGACCATTTTGCACGTCCGGCAGACACGAACTGGTCAAAAATAACCTGTGCACAGTTGGCAAAGTCACCAAATTGCGCTTCCCAGATCACGAGTGTGTCTGGTGAGTACACGTTGTATCCATATTCAAATCCAACGACAGATTCTTCAGATAGCGGGCTGTTATAGATGGCAAATGATGCTTTTGCCTGTGGCAAATGATGCAACGGACAGAATTTTTCACCATTCGTAGCATCATGCAACACAAGGTTACGGTGAGCGAAAGTTGCCCGCTCCGCATCTTGACCACTGATACGGATCGGTTTACCATCTGCCAATATCGTTGCAAATGCCAGTGTTTCTGCAAGACTCCAGTCTACTTTTTCCCCTTCATTCAGAGCTGTACTCCGGCGTTGCAAAATACGTTGCAATTTTGGATATACATTGAAGGTCTCTGGCCATTTCAGAAGATCCGCATTAATGCTCCGCAGTTGCTCCAGAGGCACTGCTGTTGGGGTGATTGTAACCGCCTCGGACTCACTGATGTTGCGCTGGTAGTATTCATGCACTTCATTTTTCTTCATCTGATCATAAGCTTCTTTTAAGCGCTCTGCTACACCATCACGAACACTCGCAATAAAAGCATCATCGATGACAGATTCATTCTTAAGCATATCCTGATACAGATGGCTAACTGTCGGGTGATTCTTCACCTTGTCATACACGAGCGGTTGCGTCGTTTCCGGATCATCTGTCTCGTTATGACCATAACGACGGTATCCGATCAGATCAATCAGGAAGTCCTTTTTGAAACGATTCCGATACTCCGCAGCCATACGAATCGCGGCAATACATGCCTCAGGGTTGTCTGCGTTGACATGCACGATCGGAATTTCATAACCTTTAGCAAGGTCACTTGCATAATAAGTTGAACGTGAGTCGCTGCTGTCCGTAGTGAAACCAAGACGGTTGTTCACAATGATATGAATCGTTCCGCCATTCTGATAACCTGGCAATGCTTTGAAGTTCAGCGTTTCAGCTACAATGCCTTCACCTGGGAAAGCCGCATCCCCGTGCATCAGAATCGTCGCTGCCTTCGTTACATCCTGCTTCGGATAACCTGGTTCACGGCGGTCATCCTGAGCTGCGCGTGCGAAACCTTGCACAACCGGATTGACATATTCCAAATGGCTCGGGTTGTTTGCAAGTGTCAGGCGAGCCTGCACAGTCTCCCCGTCTTTGACAAAACGGTTCGCGCCCATATGGTATTTGACATCCCCCGTCCATCCATAGTTGATTCCTGTTGAACCTTCCGAAGGAACCAAGTCTTTGTTCGGGGCATGATGGAATTCAGAGAAAATTTTGCTGTACGGCTTGCCCAGTACATGAGCGAGAACGTTCAAACGTCCACGGTGAGCCATACCCATCAGAATGTGACTGGACCCTGCTTCTGTCATAAGGCGGACTGCTTCATCCAGCATGGGTACAAGCACATCATTACCCTCGATGGAGAAACGCTTCTGTCCAACAAACGTTTTGTGCAGGAAATCTTCAAATTGTTCAGCTTCAACCAAACGTTCCAGCAAAGCTGTACGTTCACTTTGCGTAAGAGGAGCTGGAGATGTGCGGGATTCTGCACGACGATTCAACCATTCGCGCTCCTGCACTTCATGGACGTGACTAAATTCGTATGCGATTGGTCCAGTATAAATTTGACGAAGACGTTGGATAGCATCCCAGCCAGTCGTTGTTTGGCCGTCTGCACCTTCCCAGATCAGGGAAGCAGGCAGTGCCTTCAAATCTTCCTCATTTAATTGAAAGTGTTTTGGTTCCAGCAATGATGTATCTGTTGCTTCACTGATTCCAAGTGGATCAATATCCGCAGCCAGATGGCCGTACGTACGAATGTTCCATACGAGTTTGCCCGCTGTAACCGCTTTCTGTAATAGTTGAATATCTACACTTCCGGAAGCAGATTGGCCATTCCCGGAATTCGAAAGGGTCTCTGCACCCTTGCCGGACATCGGCGGCGCGCCCCATTGCTCAAACAATTCACGATAAGCCGGTGTCACTGCACCCGGATCTTGGGTGAATAATTCATATTGTTCTTGCACGTATCCCATATTGGGACCATAGTAACTCTCCCAGGGTTTCATGTTGCCTTTCTCGATCGTCATCAACGTTCCCTCCGTCTTGATTTTGTCATAGGGTTTGACGGAAATCATTGGATAAGCCGTAATTCGCGTTCGTTCAACATTTTAAGCGAAATTTTTCATGAAGTCCAATCATCATGCTGTTCGTGGTAATAACGTTGTTCCGACGCTCCCGTCAAAGGTTTGTCTGCGTTTTCAAAATCAAAGTAATACAATGATTAGTTCTACCATCGCACAGATGTCGAATAATGTCCTGATCCGTTCGAAGGTTATACGTTCTTCCCCGTTTTCAGAGAAGTTCGTGTTCTAACCTCTATTCTATAAACTTTTACGCTCAGGAGCATTTCCTATTTTTAGCTCAATTGATGCATAAATTAGATGAATCGAATAATCGGTGCAATTCTGGGCAAGCCACAAACACCGGATTCCGTCAAATCCAGATCTGATTTCCGTATAAACCTCCTTAATAAGAATTGTGGTCCATTCTGTCCAAAAACAAACCGTCCATTTAAACATTAACCAATTCACATGTTATTCAACAAGAAATTGGGTTTTCCGAAGTAACTCTAACAATATACCAATAGAATAAAGCCGCTCGAACGGAACTCCTCGCGGCCTTTTGACTGTCTGTCCTATCTTTATTCCTTGGAGAGATTCATCATATATTTTGCAAAAGGAGTCAATTGCATATCTTTCACTTGCTCTAACGTAAACCACGCTGCTCCCAGCGAGTCTTCCCCATCCGGACCTCTTCTGATATGCTCCAGCGGATTGCTCTGCCCGATAACAACATTGTATAGAATACCGATATGATGTACTTCCTCGGGCTCACCCTGGTATTCCCACTTCACAACAACGGATTGTGAAGAGCGAATGGAAAATTGCATAGGAATGATCCCTGTTTCCTCTTCGAATTCTCGTATCAGTGCATTTTCCGGCGTTTCCCCGAATTCCATTCTTCCACCGGGTAGATCCCATTTTCCGTAATATGGGCCACGAGCCTTCTGGATCAACAGATAGGATTGTTCCCATATAGCTAGCCCATATACACCCACATGCGTATGCGTGTTCACTTTGGGTACCCTTCCCTTCCCTCGATACTTTTAGCTTATTCACCTCTGCTCTACTTCTTCTCCTCATCTGTTACAGCATTTAGATCAATAGCAAGACGAATCATATCCACACAGCGAATACCATCCTCGATGATCTCTTCCTCATAATGCCTTACAAAAAAATCCCGTTCCACGCCGGTAATCCGAAAACCACAGCGCTGGTACAATTTCAATTGATGAAAACTGGAATTCCCCGTTCCGATCTCCAATATACGACAACCGAGTCTTCTCGCAGCCTCCATGGCTTCCTTAATCATGTGTTTGCCAACACCTTGTCCCTGCAATTCCTCCTGCACAGCAATGTTAACAATCTCTGCTGTCTCCGGGCGAGTTTTGAGTAATACAAACTCTCCTACCATTTCTCCCTCATACTCCGCTATAAAACAAACGCCTCTGCTCAGGTATTCATCTACAATTGTTTTTGAAGGGTCTGCCATCAGTAAAAGTTCATACGGTTTTTCTTCATCCCAGTCCAATATTCGGAACGACAAGTTCATGCCAATCCCCACCTTTTCACATCCAAATTATTCTTTCCATGCTTTTGCAGAAGCCTATGTATGGCAAATCTACAAATTACTCTTTCTGAAGCTTCACAAGTTGCCTAATGTACCTGTTAATCCTGATGTTTCTGCTGTTTTGCAATCTATGTTAGTCGTTCTGTTTGTTGCCTATGTGTCCTGCTTGATTGGAATAATGACGGACAGACATGCCCGTTGACCTCTGCATCGAATATTTTTCATAAAATGTCTGGATTTCCGGATCACACAGAAGATCAATCATATATAGTCCCTGGAGACGATGAAGCATGCGCTGTATAAGCGTACTACCAATCCCTTGACCCTTATACTCCGGCAGTACTTCCAGCAAAGGAATGTAAGCACTGAGTACGCCATCCGAGATGGCTTGAATGAAACCTACCACATTCCCCGTCTGCTCATCAACAGCTAGTTCAATTGCATACGACTGCTCTAACAATTTGAGAAACGTTGAAGTTGATGGCGGGTTCGGCCAACTGTCAAAGAAGCCTCCACTTAATTGGTCACAGTCAATTCCCGCTAACGTATCCCGAAATACAATTTCCATCACCTGCACCTCCAAAACAAAGTAAACTTCATTATATCACAATATCTGGAACTAAATATATAGATATGGATACGATGTGATCGTCCCTATTCACTCGGGCTCAAATGCTCATGAATCAATTTCCATGCTCCCTCATTATCTTTTACAAATACGTTTGTAGCTCTCCCTTGTCCTGAAGCATGATTCCCACGAACATATCCTTCCCAGTGATAGGAATAAGTGCATACCGCCTGGCGCTCATCTACTGCTATCCAATGTACATCCTCTGCACGATACACCTCTTCTTTCACCGTATCCCAGGCATTTTGGAAGTAGGCTTGAATCTCATCCAAAGATGTACATGAAGTATCTGTAAACCAATAGAGTGCATTTGGCGCCAGCAGCTTGCTTACTTCGTCAAACCGATGTGTATTCGTGGCGTCAATATATGCATTCAATGCCTGCTCATATCCCATAATGTTTATGCACACTCCTTCTCATCTGATTTCATAATTGGCGGGCCTCATATGATCACAGGTTGATCCCTGTATGTCTTGAAAGTCTCTTGCAAGGTTTGTCCACTCGACTTCTCCCAAACTACGCTCCGTTCAAACGTACCTGAGTTAAAAAAACGCGGGAACCGCTCTGCAAACCAGTCCTGCATCGGCAAATCCAGTGCCTGCTTCACGGGCACCCATTTTAACTCACCCTCTGGCGGATCGGTAAGAAGCTCTCCTTCATATGAAGTGACCAAGTAGTTAAATACCATGTATCTTAACCCCTGATTTGGATCACAGAACTCATCCAGTCCTTTGTAGGTAATTTCCTTCGCAACAAGCCCTGTCTCTTCAAATACTTCACGCATAGCTCCATCCACAATACTTTCAGGAAACTCTACTTTCCCTCCAGGTGCAATGTATCCGGGGAATCCTTTATGATTCGGCCGATTCATCAATAAGACCTGATCGCTAACCGGGTTCCACACCATACTCATCGTATAAATCTCAACCTGATAGTTCATGTTCAGCCTCCCAAGATGCACTTTTCTCTCGTTTCACTAAGATTTCTGGAGATCATCCGTTTATTCCTGCTAGATTTTTTTCCACATCAAAAACGGACGCCCGCAACACCAGATGCCCGTTTGAATGATTATGTTGTATGCCGCTTTTACCTGAGTAACCTAGGGGTGCGCTTAACTATAACTCAGGATAACCCTGTTATCCATATACTGCGTTTCTTCCAATTAGCCCGGCGATATGCCTGTAACATTCCAAACTTGCGGATGCTGGCCTTGGGCACCACTTTGTAAGACATCGTGACTTCAAATTCCTCATCAAATGGAAAAAAGGATAAAGCTACTTTTTCGCTTGTTGCCCACTCGATTTGAATGTTTGCACTTGGACAGGTGTCAAAGCCACAGCCGAGCCCTTCTGCAAAAAAATCATAACGTGCCGTAGGTGTACCTGGCTCCTCCATGCATAGAAAGAGACTGAGTTGATCACAGAACAGCATGATCTCTACATCGTTCTTCAGCCGCTGTTCCAGCTCTGCAGCATCGCCGCCCAGTTCTTGCTTCCAGTACTCCTGCTGTTTCTGCTCTTCAAGCAGATATTGCCGGATGTCATCATCATCTTCCGGACTTGCTCCAAGCGTTTTCTGAAACAGTTCTGTATACATCAGACTGCACAATAAACCTGCATATGGATTCTGTTGTCTAACTTCTTCAATCCCCTTGCGGTAGAACACAAAACGCGGACGCAACGGGAAATCACGAAAAGAGTAAGGAATCTGACTATAATCGTTCCATAACGGTGCCGCATCCAGTTCAATCCATCCCCGGTCGTGCTCCTTTGCCGCAAGCATCAAATCCTCTCGATGTGATCCTTGGGGAAGCCACTCCGTCCTCCAATGCGCAGCCATGTCTCCAGCGACAATTCCATGCTCATGTTGTGCAGTCAAAACAAAATCATGCTCTCTCTCATATACGATCATTTGCTGTCACCCTTCCGCATGGTATACGTTGACTTTAACATAAATTGGGTTAAACTTTCTTATAAGCCATTCTGCGTACCGTATTTAGCTACCTTACACCCTCTATACGTAACGCTCTCTCTGAAACAGAGCATGTAAAAGTGTTGTCAGTTCGCTGAAATTTGGTACACTATTGATTGTGTCTTCGATTACATTACATACAGAAAGCGGGATCTCATGAATTTATACTCACCTTACATCGAGTTTAACCGCAAAGAATGGGCTGGACTCAAAGAACATCAGATCACTCTTCCGCTGACGGAAGCTGAACTGGAACAGCTAAAGGGCTTGAACGAAGAAGTATCCATTCAGGAAGTTGAGGATGTTTATCTGCCCCTTACCCACTTCATTGACTTATATGCCAGAGCTTCACGGGAGCTTGACCAACTAACGGCCTCTTTTATGAAAAAGCAAGCACTTCACACCCCCTATATTATTGGAATCGGGGGCAGTGTTGCCGTGGGAAAAAGTACAGCAGCCCGTCTTCTTCAGGCTTTACTCGCCCGTGGCAAGAACAAACCCAAGGTCGATCTGGTCACCACGGATGGCTTTTTATATCCAAATGCGGTGCTACAAGAGAAAGGCATCATGAACCGCAAAGGTTTTCCCGAGAGCTATGATATCAAATCACTCATTAAATTCATGGGCGATGTGAAATCAGGCAAACCTGAAGTTAAAGCACCTGTTTATTCACATCTGGCTTACGATGTAATTAAAGGTGAAGAGAAAACAATCTGCCAGCCGGACATTCTGATTATTGAAGGCATCAACGTGCTGCAAGTAAAACGGGAAACCCCTTTACTGGTTAGTGATTTCTTCGATTTTTCCATCTACATTGATGCAGAGGAACAGCACATCCGGCACTGGTACATCGAACGTTTCAAGGTGCTTCGTCAGACTGCTTTTCAGAATAAAGATTCCTTCTTCCATCAGCGATTCGCCAATATTAACGAAGAAGAGACGATTGAAACGGCCAACCAGATCTGGCAAGACATTAACGCGAAAAATCTGCATGAAAACATTTTGCCAACCAAAGGACGTGCCCGCTTGATTTTGAAAAAAGAAGCCGATCACTCCATTCAGCAGATTCAATTACGCAAGTTATAAATGAGATACCCTAGCAGCCTCGATCGCCAAGCGATGGACATACTGCTTATTACCCGTTAAATAAACGGTTACACCCTTATAAAGGAGAGAAAACGACATGCAAACGCTGGTG
The DNA here is from genome assembly GCF_052114825.1 of Paenibacillus sp. 2TAF8. Classification (NCBI taxonomy): domain Bacteria; kingdom Bacillati; phylum Bacillota; class Bacilli; order Caryophanales; family Paenibacillaceae; genus Paenibacillus; species Paenibacillus sp. 2TAF8. The sequence continues at coordinate 181,140 of NZ_JBFRFN010000009.1, read as the reverse complement.
GTTCTCGGCAGTATTATGATGTTTCTGGCCGTTGCACTGGGTGCCTTCGGGGCACACGCGCTCAAACGCAAGTTATCCGCTGACATGATCAAAATTTATGAAACAGGTGTGCAGTATCATATCGCTCACGGACTCGGCATCATCCTGCTTGGATTGTTCGCAGATCGGCTGACTTCCTCATCCCTTGTCATGACCGCAGGCTGGCTATTGTTTGCCGGAATTATTCTGTTCTCCGGAAGCCTCTATACACTGAGTGTTACAGGTGTCCGCAAGTGGGGAGCCGTGACACCCATAGGTGGTGTAGCCTTCCTCGCCGGCTGGATTACCTTGCTATTCGCAGCACTGTAAGAAGAAAGAGAGCCATTTTCATCGATCCTACAGAGTGTTCCAGCTGAACGAACGTGATGCTGGAGCGCTCTTTTCATTCACTCCATCCACAGTCTGGATATAGTAACCTTATGCCTCTCCTCTTGGTAACTTCCTTTTTCTAACGAGTCCTGCGTCCGTCTCAAAATATATACATCCGGATTGGAAAGCTTGGCCCACTCGGAATAACCAAAAGAAGAATCATAATGACGAATGATTAACGATAACAGATTACCATGTGTGACAACCGCTCCATGGGTTTCTGGTCTGCTCCAACATTCCCCCAGCAATGCCAAACCTCTGGCAGCCGCGGTTCGAGACGATTCTCCGCCCTCTGCGGCCCAATCTTCATCCTCATATGTACGTTTCAGCACATCCATCCAGTTCGGCAGATTCTGTGTACTCAGCACCCTTTCCTGCAAGCGTTCATCTGTATGAATGTGCTGCTGTATCGCCGCGCCTAAAGGCACGGCCGTTTGCACTGCCCTTTTCCATGGACTGGATACGATATAGGAAATCCCGTGACCGGACAGCATATCCGCCAATTTTCCAGCCTGTTTGTATCCCTCATCTGTCAGACTTGCGTAAGGCTCCTGTCCTTCGGCTTTTGCGTGACGAATCAGAACAATGGACTCCATTGCCGACACCTCCGGTGGTCTGGTCTACAGTTTGTTTTCATTAAGATACTGAAGTGCAATACGCATTTTGTCCTGATCTTCCATTCGCTCTGCTGAACTGAAAAAAGATACGTCCCATTCCCGCTCCGGTCCAGTGCTTTCAACTGGCTGCCGTATACCAAGTCCAAGTCGCTGTTTCAAATGATTAATCGTACCCGTGCTACCGTCAACGATCTGAATATGCTCTGGCATTACTTGGCGCAGGATGGATGTGTAGAACGGGTAATGCGTACAGCCCATTACCACCGTCCCATATTGTTCCAGATCCAGGTCGGCGAGCTTCGAGCGGAAGTATGCTTTTATTTTGACCGGATCAAACTCCAGTTGCTCACACCATTCCACCAGTTCAGGGAGCGCGAAGGAATCAACCCGATGCTCATCATCCACCCGTGATACCAATTCGTTATACTTCGTCTGACTCAAAGTCAAAGCCGTAGCAAACACAAGTACCCGCTTGCCGTTGTCCCGATTCATCTCGACGGCTGGTTTCACAGCTGGTTCCATACCAATGATCGGAATGTTATAAATGGAACGCAGATCATTAACAGCCAAACTGGTTGCGGTATTACACGCGATTACAATTGCCTCTGCTCCTTCTCGAACAATAGCATCCACGCAGGCAAAAATATAACGACGAACTTCATCCGCAGACTTGGTTCCATAAGGAACGTGCAATGTATCTGCATAATAGATATAGGATTCTTCCGGAAACTGCTGTAAAGCGGTATGCAGTACCGTTAATCCACCGATGCCTGAATCAAAAAAAGCAATTTTTTTGGTCAAAGATGTCACCTCTATAACGTATTCTTTCGGTTCGGGGAACCGCTCATTACTACTCATGATGACTGGAGGTGAAGCTTATAATCACAATAAGGCTAAAAGAATAGTCCAAGGAATAACCTAATCTGTGTTCGTCTTATATTGTCTCAACCAATCTTTACCACTGTTCCAGTTATGCACTGGATTGTCATGTCCCATCATATCGGCACTGGCCTGAGCCATAATCCACTCCTTCAGACCATTGTCCGGGCTGGATTCAAGCTGATCCAACAAAAGATTCAGACCCTCTGAGCCCGTTTGAAGAATAGCTTCATATACGGCCTGATTGCCTGCGATATAATCATTCGGATTGCTGCTGGCAGCCAGAACAGGTTCGCCGACTAATGTATCCAAGCTTTGTTTGATGGTTTTCGCCGCAGATTGATCGTCCGCTGTAACAGCACATGCTGATAAGCCTAACGCTGTGCATATGGACAGCAAGCTCGTCATGATCCATTTACGTTTCATTGCAGCACCTCGCTAAGAAAGTTAATCTTCAAATAAAGACTTGCCTGCTATCTTCCAGTATCGTTCATTCTCAGGAACCTTATCTAAAAAATCCATGTAACTCCCTGTCCAGCCATCCGGCATGTAATGCTCGAAGGAAGCAGGCTCCGGGAACATGGAGAAGAATAGCTGCCTGTCAAAATCGACAAGAAAGGACGGCACGTACTTAAGCCATTCATCACTCTCGTTATGACTCTCCCGAAATTGTTGAAGCACACTCTTCAGTTCAGCCGCGCTTACCTGCTCTTCCTGAATCGCCTGTAGGAAAACAGCCGCCGTCTCCTCATTCAACACACGGATACCAAACCGTTCTTCCATTTCAACGTTTAAAAACCAATATTCCCGTTCGGTGACATACCAATGCCACACGCCCATAAACCAAACGCCAACAATTGTATTTTCAGCATAAACAGGCTCTGTTTTCATCATTACATCTCCTGGCGCAGTTTTTGCTCCTTTACCAGATCGAGAGCAAGCTCCCATCGTTCTTCTGTCAGTTCCTGACCAGACAAAATCTGCTTCCGAATTTCTTTCACTTCAAAACCATAGGCTTCATATAACCTGCGGGCGCCAAATAAAGACTGATTAGTCCATAATGAAATGGAACGATATCCTTGTTGCTTTGCATACGAAATAACGTGCTCAATGAGCTTCCTTCCCCACCCTGCACCCCTGGCCTCAGGTTCAAGTAGAAACCATCGTAGCTGAGCCACCTTATCATTCACACGTGTCAGCCCAATCGAACCATGAGGCCTCTGATTCAGCTCTACAATCCACATCATTTCTCTTGTGAAATCTCCCGTATGAGCGAAAGTCTGCAACGCATCGATAATAAATGCCGCAAAGCTGTCATCATAATTATACTCTTCCCGATAAATACGGATATGCGCTTCTATGACATACTGCAAGTCTTTTTGTAAGAATGTACGAATCATGTTACTTATTCTCCTATTCCATCAAGCGATGAAGCAGTCTCTCTCCTTCACTTCTTCGTCCAGCAGCCTGTTGCTCCAGAAATTCGGGGACTTCACGCAGTTCGGCTGGACGATATCCTGCCCCACATCCACAGTTATGATAAGTAACACCATGACGATAAAGCGTCATCACTTTGGTCCATTGTTTGATGTCCTTTTGCTTTGGAGCTTGAAAATCATGCCCCATGCTTACCATAACCTCTGCACATTGCGGGCACTTATGTTCAAGAGTTGCCGCGGTCCCCGGGCTCAAATCATAAGGTGATACTTGTTTAAACGACTTGCGACAGTGAAAACAAGCATAGATCTCCTTATAAGGCCCCGACATCGCATATCGGCACATCGTCATCACCCCCTCATTATTTTCCATTATACGGGATTTTGTGCACGGTTACGAATATTCTATTGCATCATTGCGCATTCGCTTCTCTCCAGGCTGAACCAAATTCAGCGGCAGATGTGTACCTCCGGGAACGATGTGCTTTCACCGTCATTGGACATCTCCTCTTGCCTTTTAATTAGGATTCAATCCTGGTTTCTCGTTATAAAAATACGTCATATGCGCCTCATCATACCCTTGTCCGCCCACTTCCAGGGCATTACGTTCGATCCCGTAGGCTTCAAACCCATGTCCTTCATACAATCGTTTCGCAGAAGCGTTGGTAGTCACTACACTCAGATTAATCTGCTTGAGATTCTCCAGATGTTTGCCCCGTTCCAAAATCTCGGATAACAATCGGGATGCCACTCCGTTCCCTCGATGAGCAGGTGAGACATAGACACCCCAGATGAATCCCTTATGCCTGAGCTTCAGGCCGTATTCCCTTTTAAAACCCATCATGCCCGCAAGTTTGCCGTCAGGGGTATACGCACCCAGAATGTAATCATCAGGCTCGTTATGTATGCGCTCTTTCACTTCACTCATGGATAACTGACTGGACAACTCGTATGAAGCCCCGAAAGCTTCGGGGTGTGTCTGTAGCGCCTCAAGTCGCAAAGGCCAATACAGGTCAGATTCGTCCCGCTCGATATTACGAAGAATATACGAGTCTCGTACAGCATCTCTTCTCATCCTTCATCTCCTCCCAGCAGTTTAGTTCGTATTTTCGTTACCACGCCCATGACGATCCCTTTCCATCGCTTCCTGTACCCGGTCACGCGCCGGAAGTTTACTGTTGATATGTAGGAGCAAGCCTACAATGATAATCAGCAGTACAATAACAATGACTTCAAACATGAATTCCCCCCCTATAAAAAGGTTATGACTTTGCCTCGCGTATAAACACACCATCACGCACTCTTAAACTATTGAAGGCCACGAGCAATTAGCCACTCCAGCCATTTCCATGGCAGCAGTGCCTTTCCGATGATGAGTAACCGTGAGCCTTTGCCTAGTGCATATCGTAGCCGTGGTGCACGCATTCGCGCAATCCGTCCGATCAGATCAGCGACCTCTTGCGGATCAGGTGCAGTCTCACTCGCCTGTTTTGAATACCGCAGAACCGCATCCAGCTTATGTTTATAGGGGGAATTCTCCTTCTGGTGGATCTCTCCCAACCCTTTGTTCCAGATGGGTGTACGATATGCCCCGGGTTCAACCAGCACCACCCGGATACCAAATGAGGACATTTCATGGCGCAGACTTTCGCTGAAGCCTTCCACGGCAAATTTGGAAGCGGCGTACGGCGCATATCCCGGAAAACCGGACAAACCACTCACGCTCGAAAGGTTAACAATCAGCCCACGCTTCTGTTCACGCATGACAGGCAGAACGGTGCGTGTAACTGCAATAAGTCCAAACAGATTCGTTTCTATCTGCCGCCGCCAATCCTCCATCGACACTTCCTCAATAAATCCGCCTACAGCAAAGCCCGCATTATTCACCAACATATCAATTCGTCCATATTGCTGTAGCACCTTATCTACAGCGGTCTGCACTGATTCCGAATCCGTTACATCAAGCTGTACATAGTAGAGTCGATCGGTCACTCCTGCCTCCTCGGCACGATTCGAAAGTTCTCCCTTACGGCTCAGATCACGCATCGTGGCAATAACACGATAACCTTGCTTAGCAAGTGTGATGGCAGTCAGCATGCCGAAGCCACTGGATGTTCCTGTGATTAAAGCAACAGGGTGTTGATCCCCGAGACTGCCTGATCTTGATTGTTTTGCATCTGATGATTGTGATAATTCGGTTTGTCTGCTATCCCCTGTCGTACTTCTGCCATCCGCAGGGTTTGGTGAATCCTCTCCTATTTTGTACGCCCACACAGTCACTTCATCACCTCCGTTAAAGTGTAAAAGAATATTTCGATCTATATCGTTCATTGGGCAAGCAAGCCTCATTAATTCACACGTCTCTCCACCCGCCGCAACTTCGTTATCCCCGGTTCAAACGTATACGGCACAAAGTGTACCTCTGGAAGCACACATTGCAGCCTCTCTGCCAATTTTCCCAGTTCATGCAACACAGCTGCCTGTACCTGCTCCTGACCCGCTTCTTCCCTGATCCGCATGGATACTTCCAATACTCCACTGCCACCCTGCACCACGCGATAATGCTCAATGGCTGGCGAGGCCGCAATGACCGCACGACTGATGAAATCCGGAAAAACCGAAACAGCCTTACCCTCACGTTGATGTGAAAAATAAAGCGTATCATCACAGCGGCCCTCAATCCGCTCAATGGCAGTAAACAATGAACCACAGGCGCACGGCTCTGCCGCCTCGGTTAATATATCATTCAGCCGATACCGGATAATCGGCTGTGACGTTCTGGAAAAATCCGTGATCACAGGCACGAACCGCCGGGTGGCCGGATCAAGGTATTCTTTTTCAATATGCACAATGTCTTCATTCAGATGTAAGGTTCCGTATTCGCAGGTCGCTCCCAAGAAACCTTCTGTACACTGGTACACCTGATGAACGGTCTGCCGAAAAACACGCTCCAGCACGTTACGATCCAGCGGATCAAGCACCTCGGCTACAGAAATGATTTTGTCTGGCACATGGGTTAAACGTCCCTGTAGATAAGCATCAGCCAGCATACGAAGCATGGAGGGCGGAGCCACCCACACCGTCGGTTGGTATTCTTCCATGCGTTCAACGAGTACATCCACACGCTCCAGCAGGTCAAAATACTGAAATTGCAGTTTGCCACGCTTCACCGATTCATACAAATTGCTGTTCGCGCGTAAGAAAAATGCGATCTTTGCAGGTTTCCACAGCCCGCCTGGTAACAGTTTGGCAAGTACCGTACCCGTCCATGCGTCCTGCTCTTGATCACTGACCAGAAATATGCCCCGGTTACCGGATGTGCCGGAAGAGAGCCCCACCGTTACCCCCTTGATGGAGGACTGCTTGAAATCACGAGTATCTTCACTCTCACCAGCCAGGATCAACGCCTCTTCTTTCGAAATCCCAACGGTGTTCAGAGTATCAAAATGCTGCATCATTATGGATTTCTCAATCTGCGGAAACTGTCTCCAATCAGATGCGTTCAACCCCTCCCACCACTGTTGATAAAATGGAGACTGCGCCCGAACCCGCTCGACATGCCGCTTGATTCGGCGTTCCTGCCAGCGTTCAAGCTGCGTCCGTGTACGCCATCTGCGCAGGACACGCGCCAGTGCATAATGAGTTACAATTCGAATGGGATTACTCATCGCCCCGTTCCTCCTGTGCCCCATTCGCTCAGCACCTCTTGGCAGTGGCTCGGCACTATACGAAGCGCAGGGAACTGCTGATGAAGCTGTATCAACTTGTCGAAGTTCTGTCTGTACTGCTGCCGATCTGACATAATGATGCCCGCAAGTGCATGAGGTCTGCGTTTTTCACGAAAAGCCCGACTCGACCATACCGCATCCGCACATAAAAAATATTTATGCTGTTCTGTACGCAGCAACAATCCCATCATGCCTTCCGCATGACCCGAGACATCTACACCAAGCAGACTGCCATCTCCAAAAATATCGTATACCTCCTCCCACGGGAATCTTTCCGGAGCTGCTATGCCTCTACTCTCTGCCATTTCCGACCATTTCTTGGGCTGATCGTTAATGGGCATTGATCGCTGGATAAAATCATCCGGGAGCAGTCCAGCCAGGAAACCAGCCTTCACCGCCGCAATCGAACCAAGAGAGCGAACCGCATCATATGCTCTTGGCAAATAAATAAACCGGGCATCCGGGAAGTCCCTCACACCGGCGATATGATCCCCGTGAAAATGCGAAAGAATGACATAACGGATATCTGTTGCCTTAAGCCCGATCCGCTCCAGAAAATGAACAGCACTATCTTCTTCCCGATATACCACGGGTGTGATATGACGATACAAGGCGTTAGGCAGGCGAGCAGTCTCTTCAAAGAAACGAGAACTATATCCCGTGTCCAGCAAAATCGGGCCATGATCCGGATGAAGGATACAGGCAAAGCCTGCAGGAAAAGGAACCGCTCGTAAACTCCCTCCGCGCAGTGTTAGAAACTCGGGATGGGTACAATACCCCGCTGCGCCCAAATATAGCTTAACCGGCTTCGTTGTTAACATGATTCAGTCCTCCACCAATCTGCAAATTGCTGAAAACCCTCTTCAATGGAAACTCGCGGTGTATATCCCAACTGCTCTTCTGCATCCAATATACTTAATGTCTGCGGCACGCCCAACGACCCGACCGTGTATCTGGTGAGAGGTGGCTCACCCAGTACAGGAATGAATCGATGAACACTTTCCAGCACACTGGCCACTCCATAAGCCATCGTATAAGGAATATTTCGACGCCGCAGCGGCATGTCTAACTTGTCAAACAGAGTCTCGACCAGTTCTGCAAACGGTCTCGGATCTGCATTCGAAATATTGTAGGCTCTCCCAAGCGAATCAGCAGAAGCTTCACCGCAAAGCATCAGGGCATCCACCACATTATCCACGCACGTCAGGTCAATCAATGACTGTCCGCCATCGATCATCGGTACACCCTGTTTGGCATTCGCTGCAACGATACGCGGGAAAAGCGTCTGGTCATATGGGCCAAAAATAGCACGCGGACGAATCATGATGGACGGTAGTCCGTTACGATGTGCCTCCATCACGATATCTTCAGCGAGACGTTTGGTAGCCGCATAATGATTGGCGGGTTTGGCTGGCAGCGGATCATTCTCATGAACCTCATAACGGGGAATGTAATTAAAATATATACTTGGTGTGGAGACATGGACAAACCGCTGTACCTGACTGCGCAGAGAACTATCAACCAGATTCTGAGTTCCCTGCACATTACTACTGTAAAAATCCCGATATTTCCCCCATGGTGACGATAACGCCGCACAGTGGAACACCACATCCTGACTCTCACATGCTGCATTCACAGCCTGTTGATCCCGGATATCTCCTTTCAAGAATCGAACTCCAGCCGTTTCCAAAGTGACGCCGATCTCTTGTTGTCGGCCCATACCGGTAACATCCCATCCTTCGGATGCAAGCCTTATCGCCAAGTGTCTACCCAAACACCCCGTAGCCCCGGTCACTAATGCTCTCTTCATCGTTGTTCACCGTTCCATTCTATGTCGTGAGTCAATGCTTCCGTCAGCGAAATCTGCTGTGAACGCGCGAGACGCCAAGCAGCCAGTACTACCGCAAATTGTTCGAAGAACGGCCGCCAATCCTGCCGTATATACACGACATCCCTGGCATCAGTCCAAGCCGCCCTCCATGCTCCCAAGCTACCTTTACGGCGTCGGATCTGCCTGAGGCCGCTTCCCAGCATAGGAAGGGCAAGCATGGCTTTATCACTACCTGACTGCGGGATAACTTCTGTTCTTTGGTTTAACACCACCTCAGGTTCAAGCAATGCACGCACCAAACCATCACCAGGATGAAACAGATGAATACCACTGGTTGCCCTCGGGTTACACTCAATGGCGAACACCTGACCAGACACGTCTTCGATAAAATCAAAACCAATCTGCCCGCTAAAACCTACCGCCTGTACAAATTGCTGTACCCACGCTCGCACACCCTCATGCTGAACCTGTTCGAAAAAAATACTCGCGCCTACATTGCCCGTGCGATACCGACTGTCGTAGGTGGCATGGGCAATCAACTGGCCTTCATGCACTACACTGTAGGTGCAGAGTCCTCGTCCTTGAATGTAGCGCTGTGCCACCCAAGGGAAGACAGGTGATAACATCTCTTCCCCCGGCGGATCGTGACGCAATCCAGCTATTGGCATACGCACTTTGGCAGCAAAACGAGAATAGACCGGCTTCCAAACCCATTCCCCTGACCCGTTCAGGATATGCTGAGTCTGCATCCACTCCTGCGGACTTTGAATGAGATGTGTATCGGGAACCGGCAGTCCCATAGATTTGGCAAGCTGAATAAAATCGTATTTATGATGAAGGACATGTAACTGCTGCAGAGGAGAAGTCAGAACACGGCAATGTTGCCGTAACCGAGCCATTCCTTGAGCCACATAAAATACTTCCTCACACATCGGAATCAGCAGATCAATCTGCCATGTCCTGATCCATTGTTCCAATGCTGACAGGTAATCCTCTGTATGATGACGCGGCGATGGAACAAGCGCACAATGCTCCACCGCGCTGGACGTCCTGCACAGGTGCCTCTCCACACTCTCTGCAATAAATACAAGATGGCCTGACCGATGGAGCATGCGAGCCAAGTCCAGCGTCACCGGAGCCCGGCCTCCAGTAAGGAGTACCTTGTATGAATGACCAGCTTGTGCTTGAAGCCCACGTTGTCCGAATCTAGTAATCAAAGATGAGTCCTCCCAAGGATAAACCCGCCGCCGTTCCAATCATCAGTACACGGTCACCACGCTGTATTCGTTGCTGACGAATAGCTTCATGCAGTCCCATTGGAATGGAGGCCGCAATGGTATTGCCATGACCTCGTGTAATATCCATGAAGCGTTCCTCCGGAATACCCAGCTTCTTGCGAATCAAACGCATAGCCATTGCACTTCCCTGATGAGGAATGACAAGCCTGAAATCCTGCATCTCGTTCCCGGAAGCTTGAAGCATCTCATTCATGAAACCGGGTAGCAGCTTGGACGCCATCCGGAAAATGGCTTGTCCATCCATATGAAAGAGAAATGGATCTGGCTGAGCCACATTATATTGGGCTGCATGCTGCCTTGTGCCTCCGCCTGCAATCTCCGAAAACCTTGCTCCCCGGCTATAGGTACGCAGTGATGCGTGTATGATCTGTGAGCCTGACTCTTCAGATGTACGCTCAATGATGACTGCCGCCGCTCCGTCCCCAAACAAGGCGGCACTTTCAGGGTCTTTCCAGTTCAATCCGGCTGAGGCAATCTCGGTGGCTACAAGTAAAACACGCTGGTAACGTCCAGCATCCACCATATAAGAGATGACATCAAGACCGTTCAGAAAACTCAGACAGGTCGCATCCATATCAAAGGCAGGTACACCCGAATCTTCCTCTCCCATAGCCTGCTGAATAAAGACAGCTGTACTTGGCAGCGGCTGTTCCTTCGTGCCGCTTGTGCATACCAAACAATCGATCTCTCCAAAGGACAGACCCGCATCGGCAAGAGCCGCTTCAGCAGCTCTCGCACCCATGTAAGAAGAAGTCTCCTCGTCCGAGGCGTAATAACGAAAACCTACCCCCGTCGCTTTGCTGACCCAGCCTTTCGGAACATTCAAACGCTCATCCAATTCCTCATCCGTCACCTTCATCTGGGGGAGATATTTCCCTGTACCTGCGATTCTTACTCTTCTAAGCTGCATTTGCCCAACCTCTTCTCTTTCGTAGGTCTTATGTAAATGTTGTGCTAGTAATCATTAAACGCATATGCCTCCAACTGAATAATGGTGCAATCGACAGAAGGGCAGATTGCTCTGCCCTCCCATTACAGCACTAACGTTTTTCTGAACGGTACATTGTGTTCACGGTTCGGAACTAATTATATATACACGAATCCTGATTGTAACGAGTTACTTAGATTTCTTAAGGAGGTCTGCTAGTGCCGCATCCAGCGAAGCATAAGTAAACGTGAAGCCTGCCTTTTCCATGCGATCGGGAATTACCCAGCGACTCTTAAGTACCAATTCCGTTTCCGTACGGATGAGTATGGCTCCAAGTTCAAGCATCCAGCGTGGAGACGGGAGTCCAATACTTGTCCCCATCTGTTTCCGAAGACTTGCCATCAGTTCTCGATTGGTCACCGGATGAGGGGACGAAGCATTAAAGACACCTTCCAGCTCTGTATGCTCTTGCACAAACCTCACCATGCGGAACAGATCTTCAATATGAATCCAGCTGAACTGCTGGGTTCCGGCTCCCTGAGCTCCTCCCAGGCCAAATCGAACCAGATTCGTCAACGGTTCCATCACCCCGCCTTCACCAAGTACAATCGCAATGCGAAGCGCAATCTGCCGCGTAGAGGGCAGCTTGAAACCAAAAAATGCCTGCTCCCATGCTTTGGCTACTTCCACGGAAAAACCAGAACCGATCTCGCCATCTTTTTCTGTCATAGGGCGATCTTCCGCATGTCTGTAAATGGTCGCTGTACTGGAGTTAATCCACAATTCAGGCGGCTGTGTACATGCCAGTATTGCTTTTCCAAGAATATGTGTGGTTTCTGTCCTGGAATCGAAAATGATTCTGCGATTCTCTTCCGTGTAGCGGCAATTCACCGATTTTCCAGCCAGGTTGATCAGCAGCTCGGCACCTTCAAGTGCTTCAATGATAGCTGCTCGATCTTCCCAGGCGATGTGCCCGGACTGACGTGAGATCACGAGCACATCGTATCCCAGCTTTTTAAATCGGGGTGCAAAGTCCTGGCCAACAAATCCCGTTCCACCAGCAAGTACAACCTTTTTCACGGTATCCCCTCATTCCCCAGATGGTCAATGCCATATATGCAGTACATTCATATTAGAGTAAACAACATAAGTGGCCCTTTCGTTTGATATAACTCGCAGTTTGTGTGGAGCGGAAAGCTACACTTAGACTCTTCCTTGCACACCAATCGCTGTATATAATCGATTTCGCTCTTCGTTTGCCCAGACATTCGTAGCATCCTGTTCGAGTCGATACTGTAGTTCATCATGAAAATCATGAATCATATAACCTTCAGGTAAATCACCCAATATAGTCGCAAAATCATACACAGGTAGAGCTCGCCGCCCCTCGCCAATCTGCTTAAGCCACTCCATCCAATCACGGAGTGTTAGCACACCCTCCTGCCACAACTCTGCCTGTAGTCCAAGCACATCTTGCAGCTGCTCATAGGCCAGTACATCCGTGAAACGGCGACAAGCCTTGACACCCAGTTCGTACAATTCAATCGCTGCACGACGAATGTCATGTGTCAGCTCCAGTTCAAGTCCTTCAAGGTAATCCTGAACCTGAATGTGCTGACCATCATCGTATAATAAGGGCGCATGGGCAAGCATTCGTATAATATCTTGCAGTTCGATCATTGAAATGTTCTTTTGCTCCTCCAGAGCAGCTAATTGAAATGCTGTAATGATCATTCACTCCTGACTCGTTCATTTCATTCATCCATTGTTGACCTATAGTATAACACGCTTTTCTTTATTGCTCTTGAGATGCAAATAAGAAACAAGAGGCTTTCATATACTATACTTGACTATATACTACATGTTGTAGTAATTTAAACGTACTACGTAGTGTAGTAATTCATTTTCGTTATGGACGCATAACGTTGTAAAGGAGTGCTTTTGTGGTGCACCAAATTCAAAAATGGTCCGAAACCGAGCTGGAACTGATGGAGGTGATCTGGTCTTGTACTCCTCCGGTCACTTCTTCCGAGTTGTTAGACATGTTTAAGTTAAAAGGAAAAGAGTGGAAAGCACAGACCATCTCAACTTTTCTATCCAGACTCGTTGATAAAGGAGCGCTCACCGTAACCAGACAGGGGCGAACAAACTATTACGAACCTCTTCTGCTTCCCGAAGACTACAAACTCCAGAAAACAAAAACGGTACTCGATGGACTTTACCAAGGTTCTGTTAAAAATCTGGTTTCGGCCATGTACGACGGGGATAAGCTTTCAGAGGATGACATTGCAGAATTAAAAAAATGGCTGTCGGAAAAGTAGGTGCCTATCATGAATATCTTTCTGGAACTGCTCGTAGCATTGACGATGGCCGGAAGCATGGCTACAGCCTGCATCCTTGCAATGCGCTTTCTGAATGTTAACCTTTTCCCGGCTCACTGGCGTTACGGGCTGAGTAAAATGGCTGTCGTTTTTTATGTATTTCCCCTGTCGCTCGGAATTTCCTGGTTCGCCAGCTTATTTCAACACACATCAAGCACAACCGTTAAACCATCCGACAGCATGCGAAGCATGTTAGGGGGAATTTCTGCACCAGAGTGGACTATACCTTCTGCTGTGGCCTATGTTCTGCTCGGTGCTTGGGGAGTGGGCGTTCTCGTTTATTCAACGTGGCAGATCTACTATTATCGCAAATTCACCAATGCATTGAAACGTACACGAACGGATGTGCAAGAGAACAGCGAAGCAGCCCTTTTGCTTCCGATCATGAAGAAAGAACTGGGTATTCGGCGGCATGTTTTACTGGCCTATAGTCCGATTCTCCGAAGTCCTGTACTGGTCGGTTTGACTAAACCCACGATTTATTTACCTCTATCCGGTACAATCCACCTGGATATGAGACTGGTTTATCACCATGAATTAACTCATCTTAAACATAAGGATCTATGGGTCAAGGCTATCACTTTATTGGTCAGCGCCCTGCACTGGTTTAATCCACTGGTTCACCTCCTTCGTCAGGAGATTCATACGTGGAGTGAGTTTTCTTGTGATGAAAAGGTCGTGCAGGAGATGTCCTTCGAAGATCGCAAACGTTATGGAGAAACGATTTTAAAGGTGATGGCAGGCGCAAGAAGCGTACCTGTGCAATTTTGCTCCTCCCTTTCCGGGGAAGGAAAACAACTCAAAAGGAGATTAACGATGATGTTTGATGTAAAAAAAATGAATAAAAAGCATCGGATGATAACGATCGGAGCTTTATGTCTGATTGCCGTAGCAAGTACGTCCACAGCCGTATGGGCATCTAACCACACACCCAAAGTAGAATCAAAAGCAACTGAAGCTGTGCCTGTACCTGATACTTCCAAAAAAACTTCATCCCAAGCTGCTGAGGTGAGCGTTACTATGCCTAAGGATGAGGTCACTGAAGCTTCTCCTTCAGCTGGCTCTTCCAATGGTACTTCGGTACCCGTTGCTGAGATCAGAGCTACTGTCCCTAGGGATGAGGTTGCTGAAGTTGCCCCTTCCGTTAGCTCTTCCAGAGATAATTTGGTACCGGCTGCTGAGATCAGGGTTACCGTCCCTAAGGAGGAGGTCGCTGAAGTCGCCCCTTCTCCTAGTACCTCCAGATCTGTTACAACCCCTGCTACTGAAATTAGAGCTGTTAGTGCTCCTGCTGAAAAATAGGATGTGTCGCGCACACCCTGTAAGCATACGTCACATATTAAAACGAGAAACAGGACGAAGCATCTTCATTCCGCTTCGCCCTGTTTCTCGTCTTATTATAGAAATGCCTTGACTGCGCCAAAATATTCACGAATCATATTGATCGGTTTCAAATATCCGGGTGAAGGAGCGGATATACCATATTCTGCGGCGTAGCCGTTTTTGGCTGCGATGTATTTCGATCTGAACATATGGTAGTCGCTCGTGACAATCATAATTTTGGGATGTTCCAGCCCGGAGGCAAGGATGATATTTTTAGAAAAAGCTAAATTTTCCTGCGTGCTTGTAGAGCGATCCTCCATAATGATTTGATCGGGTGCAATGCCCTGATCCACCAGGTAATTTTTCATCGCAAGCGCTTCGGGAATGGATTCACCTGGCCCCTGCCCTCCAGATACGATGACTGGTGTCTCTGGGTGACTACGAATGTAATCCAGACTGGCATCCAGTCTTTGTTTCAAGGTCAGTGACAATTCCGTTCCCTTGATCCCTGATCCAAGAATGATGACATAATCCGCTCGGTCCGCATCCTTTGAACCAAGCTGGGTAAAAACCAGCGCTTCAATAATAACAAAGGAAACCGCACCGACCCCGAAAATAACCAACAGTACACGTTTCAACCAGATGTGTTTCTCATAATCAATTCGTCTTAATATGATAAAGGTCACCGTGAGGAGAGCAAAAAATTTCACCGCAAAGTTCCAGCCCCAGAAGATCAAAAAGAAAACCAGACAACCCAGAAGAATCAGATCAAGAATATATCCTTTCTCCCGTAAAAATTTCTGTATCAGTATAGCCACACTCCTTTCGCTACTTTAGACCTCACATTTTTTATCTCAAGCTCTTATAATCGTTAGCTTGGGCCAGTGCTCTTGCCAATTCTTTTTGCACACACGTTCGTTGTAGTAGGCTGTATCCATAAAGGCCGGGCTTTTGCGCACAACTAACGAATACAGATCCTCCAGCCCATAAGGCGCACATATCCTGATTTGATCGCCCTCATGTAATTGTACACCGATGGCTGTTACTTGCTCAGGCCAAAAGCGCAGTGCATCTTCAGTTGAGTGATACGGCATGTCTCCGTTGCGCAGGTGCATCCTGGCCTGATTTTTAACCGACCACTTCGTGTTACCTGTTGCAGTACATAGCTCCTGCTCAAGTTCGTAATCCCGTTCCTCTCGCAGATCAGTAGAATCGAAATAGACAACATCAATATCGCTATGTAATTCCCGTCTGGCAAATCCATGAAGATCATCCCATATGTAATTACGAATATAACCCGCACCTATGTAACAATCGGGTAGCTCTAGCGAACGCACAAGCCGCAAATCCTGCATGATCTGCTCATGTTGTCGCAACGTTCGGACAAACCGTTCTTCGTATTGCACAACAACCCCTCCTTAAACTAGATGGCAACGGATATCTTTAAATCCTGTTCATTAGTCAGTTCTTATGGTTTGTGACAACTATCTTTCAATATAACATGTTTTTAACCCTAGAATAAAATAAACAACTCCCCTCAAGCTGTCATTTTCAGCACATCCGAAATGAATGCACGCCTGAAAATCACGGTTCCTGAGCGGAGTTGTGATGTTATATTAATCGATGATCATTGGTGAAGATAACTAAAGCTTACGATCCAGATATTCAATACTTACTATCCGACTATTTAATAATTACTATCGGGCTATTTAATCGGTATCCAGATTTGGGGCGGCTGGTTCATGCCCCGGTAGACTTCCAATTCAGGCAGCCATGCGTGCTCGTACGAATTGGAAGGGAACCATTCACCTACAATACGTTTCCACAAACGTTGTATTCCCTGAGGCATCGGTTCCTCCACCTCGAAAACCACCCATTTGCTCGCGGGGAACGTTAACGTAGATAGCCCTTCCGGTTGCTCCCCTTCATACGTTGTTGCAATCCAGTACTCCATCTGTTTGTCCTTCATCTCGGCTTGATCCACACACACACCTAACAAACCTGGGATTACCCCATTATTCAATGCCAATATCCGATCTTCTGCTCCACTGCTGTAGGCTTCCTCCCACATGTTGCCGATCCCCTGCAAATGCTGCCCATCGACATACGAAAACCGTTGTCTAATGCCTGCAATGGAAAATGCCTCTTGTTCAACAATATGATGCTTCATTGGCTCTGCTCCTTGTAAACGGATTTGAATAACGAGTCGATTATATGACTGGACTGAAGCACCAGACTTGCGAGTCTCACGTGGCGTTATGCCATGTTGTCTCCGAAAAGCTTTGGAAAACGATTCAGGCGTATCATAGCCATACTTGAAGGCCAAATCCATAATTTTACGGTCGGCTTGCAATAGTTCATGCGCTGCCAATGTTAATCTTCTGCGTCTGATGTACTCTGCCACGGTAACATCGGTCATTAAATGAAAGATACGTTGAAAATGAAACGCCGACATGTGCGCTTGTGCTGCAATTTGATCCACTGTCATAGGCTCCAGTAAATTCTCTTCCATGTATTGAATAGACTTTTGTATCGCTTCCACCCATTTCATGTGGTTCATCACTCCTTGCTCCTATAATACAAGAAGATGCGCACGGAGGCCTGTCATTTTGTGCTTTCCTCTGTCCGGTGGGCAGTATGAGGTATACGATGTGCATTTCACGTCCCTACAGGACTAAACATCGCTCTGCCTCCTAAATCATCCCCACATGCCAATCAGCAAGATTCCACCAAAAATAACAATGGAACAGAGAATGCGTTTCATGCCTTGCTGTTCTTTTAATAACCAAATCCCGAGAAAAGCTGCGAATACCGTACCCACTTCCCGAAGCGGACCCAACCTGGCCATTGGTGCCTGTTCCAGTGCAAACAGAAAGAGCAAATATGACCCTGGGTTCAGCAAAGCTCCAAGCAGAATCGTCGAACGATTCACCCTCCACTCCTGACGCAAACCACCTGAAGCGAGCAGTGCTGGCGTTAATCCAGCCACAAATCCAATATTCGTAACCTCAAGCAACGCCAGGGGAGAAATATGCTGCAGATTTAATTTGTCCACAAACACATAACTCGTCGTACATAATCCAACGCACAGAGCCATCAGAACCGGCTTCGCCCCTTGCATCCCGGATCCTGCTCTTCCCTTCCTGCTCCCCACACCGCTAAGAGCAGTGAAACCAACAATCATGCAGGCAATACCTATCCATCCGTATCCCGACAACTTCTCTCCCAGAAACGCAACCCCGATCAAAGGCACCAGTAGCGTGCTTGTGCCTCGCATAATCGGATAAATTTGCGATAGATCACCAAGCTCGTACGTCTGAGATAATAGCCAGGAATATAATGCCTGCAGCCCCATCGATACGATCAACAGCGCATAGGCTGAGATCGGTAACGATTCACGAGACAACTCCATCACCAGCACAGGCAGCAGTAATACGGTCGGAATCATCATAATTGACCATAGAAAAACACTTTTGTTCAAACTTCGCTTCGTAAACATACTCCAGACGGCATGCGCCATCCCCGAAGCAAGTACCAGAATTAAAGGTAAAATCATGATGTTTATGTTCCTCTCTGTTTCTATTGCTCAGGTTGATGCTCCGGCTGTTCCTTCACTACCGATCCGTCCTCCAGACGAAGCCAGGTATCAAACGCTCGCTCACCTGCACGCATCTGAATAACGCGGCCTCCGCGCAACATACCTTCTCTTCCGTATGTACTGTGACCGCTGGAACGCCCATAACAGAGACGGATGCCGTGATAATCGCCGTGAAAATCATTCACATGATCGTGCCCGCAGAACGTGCCCATCACATCACCCATCTCCAGCAACGTAGCAAACATTCCCGAATTTACTGGTGCGCAGCAGACCGGTTCATGTTTGTTGCCATAACAAATTTGGCTGTCCCACATCAGTTGATACTCGGGAATAGGGATATGGAAAAACGCCAAGGCTGGTAGCTTATCCCCGCCGCTGCGTCCGGGATTAACGCGTGTGGATTCATCCATCAGCCACCGGAGCTGACTCTGTTGAATCCAGCCATAACCGCGGATCGATTCAACGGTCGAATAACTACCCGAATCGAGCAAATACAATACGGCTGCCGGAAGGCCATCCGCTCCGGCAATCTCCAGTGTGTAATTGCCTACCCCTGCAATATCATCCGGCCCAGCTTCCGTCACACTATGCACATGCTCCTGAACAACATGTATAAGCTCCCGTTGGGTAATCCGCTGCTCGGCATCATGATTGCCAAACACATAAGCCCACGGAATTCCACACGCCTCCACAACCGAGACTGCATCACGAAAAGCCTGCGCTGGATGCTCACATGCTTGATTCCCCGGTTCCACAGGCCCGGTATAAATGACATCGCCTGTAAACACAACAAGATCAGGCTGCTCCAGCTTGATGATGGTTTGCATCATCCGCTGGGTTCGGAGATCCTCAGGCCGCCCGTCTTTCCAATGTAAATCGGTAAACTGTACGATGGTAAAGGTCCCATTTTCACGAAAAGCAAGCTGTTGTTTCAATCTATTGTCCTCCCGAATACCACATGAATACGCATTGAAAGCAAGCAAGAACTTTCACTTGTTTCATGCAGTTTGATAGATTAGTTATATGTAATGCTGATTATGGCATTAATAGACTCAGTTACACCCTGTATCAAAATGTGGTTTCTTGTTGTTTTTGTTGTTTTATATGATACTATCCTCACAACAATGGTCTGTCAATACGTCCACTCACAACTGCCAAATGAAATTGACAAGTGATTTTCACAAACTTACACTATTAAAAACAACAATAATCCACACAAAAACTAATCGTCCAGAACGTAAGGAGGCACGATTTTAATGTCATTAACATACGAGGAACGAAAACACACCATCCTTACCCAGCTTGCCACCCAAGGCAAAGTTCAGGTACAGACGCTAGCTCAGCACTTTCAGGTATCCACAGAAACCATTCGGCGGGATCTCGATCGTCTGGAGAAAGAAGGCGAGTTGCGTAAAGTGTATGGAGGTGCTGTACGTGTGCGCTCTGGCATGATCGAAGCTCCCTTTCAAAAGCGTTCACAGCTGCAGCTCCAAGAAAAACAGGCCATTGCCGTCGCAGCAGCTTCCTTGATTGAGGACGGCGAGACTATCATGCTCGATAATGGCACAACCACACTCGAAATCATGCGTCAATTGCAGCACCGATCGCATATCACAGTCATCACGAATTCCGTACCGATTCTGGCTGTTGCTCTGGAATCTTTTGCTGGCAAAATCGTTTTTGCCGGAGGTGAGATCCATACCGCGGTTCAAGCCTCCACCGGACCTGCCGCACACGAAATGTTAAGTCAGTTCAAAGTCAACAAATCGTTCATCTCGGCAGGAGGTGTTTCCTTCACGGATGGCATCACGGATTATGTACTGGAGGAAGCTTTGATCTCGCGTAAAATGATGGAACGGGCGGAAGAAGCGATCCTCGTGGCGGATCATACCAAGTTTGGACGCTCCACGTTTGCCAAGATTGCGCCTGTTGAGCACATCTCCATGGTCATTACCGACTCAGCTTGCCCGGCTGAATGGATCGAAAACCTCCAACGGCTGGACATCGAAACCTGGATTGCGGATTGACAATAGAATCTGCTTTCTATATTTTGGATATAATGATCATTCTATTTTTACATAAAAATGGGTGAAGGGAGTGTGCCAGCGATCATGAGCAGCAAAAAAGAAATGCTCCTGAACGTGTCCGAGGACCTGTTCTATCTGCATGGCTTTCATGCCATTGGATTGAAACGCATCATTACCGATGCTGACGTAGCCATCATGACGTTATACAATCACTTTGCATCCAAGGATGACCTCATTGTCGAGGTACTTCTGCGCCGCGAGCAGCGTTATCTGGAGCAACTACGATTGTATGCAGGTAACATGGCCCAGTCCGTCTTTCTCAATCTGGCTGAAGGTCATGCCAAGTGGTTGATGGAGCATGAAGCCAGAGGATGTCTTTTTTTACGAGCGAAGGAAGAGTTCGGGGCTGATCCAAATCATGTCATCGTGCAAACGGTGAACGGGCACAAAAAACATATCATGACCCTGATAAAAAAATGTGATCCCGAAGCAAATGATCGGAGCATCATGCAATTTATGCTGTTGTTAGAGGGTTCGACGGCGCTGGCCGAAACAGAAAATGTAACAGATGTCTGCCGGGAACTGATTCACATGACGCAAATTAGTTTCAATTCATAACACAAAGGGTGAGTTCATATTTCAACTCACTTTTTTATTTCACAAGAAATATAATGATCGTTCTATCTAAAAAAGGCGGTGGAATCGTAAGGAAAAAGATAGTCCTGCCTGGCGTCGCCCTGATCGCTGTGTGTTATGCTTTTGGGCGTTTCAGTTACGGACTGTTTATGCCAGAAATCTCGGAGGCATTACAATTATCCGAATCGGCATCCGGGGCCATCAACTCGGCAACCTATATCGCTTATTGTCTTGCACTCCTGTCTGCACCACTCATTATCAATCGCAAGGGGCATCATTACGTCATTCAGCTTGCAGGAATCAGTGCTATTCTTGGCTTGATCGGTATTGGCTTGTCCCATGATGCCTGGCTGCTTGCGGTCAGCGTTTTTCTTGCCGGACTCAGCACAGGCTGGGCATCCCCAGCTCTCGGGAATGCTGTCAGTGCCGAACTTGCACCAGACCTTCACGCCAGAGGCAACAGCTGGATTAATACAGGAACCAGCTTTGGCATCACCGTCTCTGGCCCGCTATATTTACTGTTCACCGACTACTGGCGTTTAAGTTATATTCTATTTGCCATGATCGGAATAACTGTGTTGCTATGGAACAGACATGCAATTCCTGCAACCAAAACGCTTCCTTGCACCAAGTCCATCTGGTCTTGCATGAGACCGACCAGACCAGGTTCGGCTTTACTCATGGCTTGTTTGTTAACCGGTGCAAGCTCAGCGATTTATTGGACTTTTGCCCGGAACTTTCTTACGGATGACAAAGGGGCCTCCGATTCGGAAGCCGTCCTTTTCTGGATTGTCATGGGCGTGACAGGTATACTTGGCGGATGTGCAGGTCGGATTATAGAACGAATTGAGTTAAGCTGGTCTTATCGTATGGGCAACGAGACTGTTCCAACCGAATGTCTCCATCGGGATAAGTCTTGCCTTTCTTGCACTAGGCGTGGGGCAATTTCTAGGATCATTTATGGCGGGATACACCATTGAGGTGTTTTCCAGCACAGCAGCTTTTACGACTTTTGCTATGCTTGGTTTGCTGGGGTTGTTCCTTCGTGTAAAACCAGTCTGAGCCGGCTACGATGCCGTCTAGAAGATAGAAGGAAATTATACTTGTAGGATACTTCCGTTCAAGCCTGACTGTAATTGGACAGAGCTAAAGTTCACTTTGGTTCCTTGTCCGATCGGAGACTGAGCCACAATGCCAACCTGTATCTCTTGGGGACAATCCATACCAAAATAACGAACCAGCTTCCACTTCTCTCCGTTCTCGGAATAATGGAAGGCAAAACTTCGACCAGCCCTGGCCAAACGCAGATACGGCTTGGTTACGTGTACTGGAGAGGACACACAGTCATCCGAGTCACCGCGAGTAACAACGCTAAGAATGGATGGCTGTTCTTCAAAATATTCAAAGCATACTTTCGCCCAAGTTGTACCATTCGCTCTGACCATCAAACATCCCGAATCATATTGTTCCTTCATTTCAACGTCTACCTGAGCAACGATACTGAAATCACCTGTAATCTTTGTATGTAAAAATGGTGCAGATTCATTCACCGCCGCGCCCGCCGGATCAATGAAAAAGTCGCTGGCCGGCGGCACGGTAATGCTCACTTCTCCATTGTCGATGGACCATTCCTCAGGCTCATTCAACCACTCCAGATTGGCAGATAATCTCTTACCTTCACTATGTTCAAACAGATTCATCACGCAACACTCCTTGGACTGTAAAATTATTTTGGAAAGATTATATATGCAACTATTCGGTGCATCAAGCAGCAAATCCTGTTCAAGTATCGAACACTCTCACCCTTCACTTCATACATTGGACTTGCAGAACGGCTTGACAACACGTTCATCCCAGACCTGCACCCAATATACCGTTCAGGTCCCTGTTGCCCCGTCGGATTCCATTCCTGTGGCAAACCATAGATTTGAATCAGTTCAACGATTTCGTCTTTGGTATACACCTGCTTGCGATATGCTTTATCGTCTTCATAACGCATCGTTGGAAAGAGATCACCGTACGTGAAGCTCACAACTTCTGCAGGTAGCTCCTCCCATGGAATGATGACATGGTCCGGATCCCCATACCAGGATTCCAGCCAAGGGCATGCACCCAGGGTCAGATAATGAGGGTAGGATTGTAAAGGCTGTCCTCCCTTAGCTCCAAACCTTGCATATACGATCTGTTCGAGTTCTCTTCTTATTGTCATATATTCGGCTGACCGCTGACTGGCAAAAGTTCGGCCTTCCTGCCGAATCTGCTGCGAAACTGCCTCTGCCTCTATTACTGAAAGACTTGAGAGGTTACGAAAGGGGCCCTTCTCTCTCTCAAAGTAATGGTAAGCATTCAGGTACTTCATACAGTTCATCTCCTTTGCCGCAAGCATACCTTAAAATTATTTTTAAGTGGAGTACTATTAAAATCGCAATTCAACTTTTTATGAATTAGGAATTTTTATCCAAAAATGATAAACTGGAACTATCCTGCAATGACTACCATTTCATCATTTTGTTAGTTCAATCATTTTATTCGCACAGAATAAGGGGGTCATTTTATGTTTGGTCTAAGCGCAAAACAAGTAGAGGATCAGCTGGTCATCCGTTGGCAGTTTTTCAAAATTGAAATCCCTCTTGCACAGATCACATCTGTCATTCTGGATGATACTTATGGAGGCAGTGAACCTTCGGCTATTCGAATCGGACCTGTGAATGGAACAACCGAACGGATTGTAATCCGTGCCGCTCAGCAATCATACATTTTATTTACGAACAGTCTGAATTTGTATCCCACCATTAAAACTCTCCTTACTCACTCGGCTAGTTAATGGCCGTTTGCCGAGCTTCTCATATGTTTAAACGCCGTAGAGGAAGCTCTGCGGCGTTTTCTATTCCGTCTAAAAGATCTCTTATTCTATCCATGTCACAATATAATGATCAGTATTGTTACATAGGTATCCGGATAATCATATGACATAGGAGGAAGAGCATGAAAGATCAGATGAAGAAGAAGAATCTCTCATTAAGAAAAGTGGCTGTGGCTTGTTTTATGGCAGCGGCTGTAGCAACGACAGGAACAGGAGCATTGTGGAACTTTTCATCTACAGCAGAAGCAGCTCAAGCAAGTACGGCAAATGTCAAAAGTGTAAATTACGATGGGGTTAAGCTTACGTTGTCTGATGTAGCGTATGATGGTTTGTTGCTAAGTATAACGATAAAACGTGAAGGCAAGGGTATGCCTGAGGGAATGATGGCTTCCTATAATCAAAAGAATATCGTGAAAGGCCATCTGAAGACACCTGAAATTCTAATCAATGGTCAAAAAGACAGTAAAGCCATGATTGGATTACGCAGTCATTTAAAAGAAAAAAATAGTGCCATTTTGGAATATAAATCCGACTCTCTTCCAGACCAATTTGAATTGACCCTTCGAATGCCTGTAAGCAACATTAAGGAGAACTTCGAGTTTAAGATTCCTGTTAAGAAACAAAATGGACTCATTCAAATCAAACCAAATCAGACGAAGGAAAGCAAAGACTTCCGTTATACAGTACAAAAAATCAATATTACTTCTAGCCAGACCCAACTTGTGCTGGATAGCAAAGGAAAAGTCCCTGCATCCTCCAAGCAAACGGGTATATATGCACCAACCATGATGTATTACGACATTGTGGATGACCAAGGCAAGACGTTGAAGCAGAAACAATTAAGTTTCTATTCCAAAATGCCCGGCACCAAGTATCATTTTAACGAACTATATGATGCCGTCAGTCCGCAAACCAAGTCGATCACCATCAAACCTTACACCTTCACAGTAAAACCTTCGGATTGGAGCATTGTGGGAGAAAAAGTGGACAAAAAGGGGAAAATCATTAGCTCAGGAACCAAGACATACATCAAAGAATTAGAAATGAAAGTTAATATCACAAAATGACTTCAATTAACATCACAAAATAACTTTCAATCATGTCACATATGAATTTTTCAGATTGTTATATAAACATCAAGACAAGGAGGTGAGCCCATGCAGGCCGCCATCCCCGGGGACATGCAGGCTAAGAAAGAAAAAAATGAACGAATCGAACGAGCTGTACAGCGTGTGATCACTGGCGAAAAAGAAGCCTATGAGCTGATCATACAGGAATTCGAACGTCAGATGTATACCTATTGTTATTACATTCTTAAAGATCATCAAGAGACTGAGGATGCTGTGCAGGAAATTTTCATTCGGGCCTACGAGAATCTGAACAGTTATAAGAGAAAGGTCAGTTTTTCCTCTTGGCTATATAAAGTAGCCTACAATCATTTGATGAATATGAAGAAAAAACACAATCGCTGGTTGAAGCTGGTGGATGAGTATAAACACCACAAACCCGTCGTACAGGAATCTTCTTATACAACAGTCATTGAAGAGCTCATGGAGTATTTGACACCGGAAGAACGTCACATCCTGCTGTTGAAGGCTGTGGAGCAATACACCTTTGAGGAGATTGCCATCATTATGAATACCAGGTCTGCTACCCTGCGCAAGAAGTATGAACGTCTTCGCCGTAAACTGATCGAACAGACAATTAAAGGAGGACAACTGCATGGACAAACAGCCCAACCCTTTTCCTGACCAGCAGCTTGAAGAACTGGAGCAGCGGATTCGAAACACACCCATGCCGCGAAATAGTATGAGCAGAGAAGTTATGAATCAAATCGGAGGAACAAACATGAACAAACAACGGAATGGATCTACAATACTGAAACGGACTATAACGGCAGCTTCCATTGCTGCAGTTATGGGCGCGGGTGCTGTAGGCTCAGGATTTATATCACCAACAATGGCTAGTGCATTAAAACAAATTCCAGGAATCGGATCTATGTTCTACGGGCTGAACTCGGATGAAATCCAAAAGGCAGTTGATCAAGGTATCTTGACACAGCCGCTGAAACAGATTACTAAAGACGGAGTGACCTTAACACTGACAAACGTATTATATGATGGGACCCGTCTGAGTTACACCATTGAACGTGCCGGAGAGCATCTCCCACAGGCAGTCGTCAGCCCGTACATTCCTATGGACAGCGAGATTATTTCGGGAGATAAGGAATGGAAGAAATCTCGCCAGGTACCGGAACAACAGCAGGAGAAGGGATATGTCACATCACCTAAAGCTTTCATTAATAAAAAAGAGTTGAAAGCCTTTAGTAGTTTTGGAGATGATATCGGGAACTCAAACGCAGTTTTTGTTGAATATACGAGTCTAGGCTCACTGCCTAATGAATTCGAGCTTACCGTTCGCGCAAAAGTGACTCGGGTAGATGAACCTTTTGAATTCAAAGTACCCGTAAAAATCAGTGATAACAAACTTGTCATTCAACCGAATGAGACAAAAAGCTATGAAAATTTCAGTTACACATTGCAAAAAATAGAATCTACCGTAACCAATACACGCCTTATCCTTGAGAGTACCGGAGAAGTGCCCGCTACTTCTGAGCAAACAGGAAAATATGCTCCGACCATGATGTATTACGAGATCGTAGACGATCAAGGCAAAGTATTGAATCAACGGCAGCTTGGCTTCTTCCACCGGGCTCCAGATCTGGAGTATCAAGTGGATGAATTGTATGATGCGATCAGTCCGAATGCAAAATCAGTGAAGATCAAGCCATACACTTTCACAGTGAACACCGACAATTGGAGCATTGCAGGGGAAAAACTGGATGAAAAAGGAAGAGTTTTGAGCAGTGGCCATAAGACATATATCAAAGAGCTGGAAATAGACGTTCCCGTTAAAATCACTCCATAACATTCTATAGCACTCTATAACAACCTTTTTTAACATGAGCACCTCTAACGATAAAAGCCACGAAGCAGATCGAATAGATCCGTTCCGTGGCTTTTTGTTACGTATCCGTACGTACCTCGTCCCACGCCTGATCGAGATAACAGATGAGCCAGTTAAGTGCACGATGCCGTTCATAAGCTACACCAGGATTCAGTCCAGCAGGTGGTGTGCTCTCCTTGATCCGGCTGTCCACACATACCCAGTTGTACCGATAGATCAAATCGGCCTCGTCCAAGATTTCACCTTTGGTGCGGAGAGTAGCATCCGACAAAAATTCCTCGAAACTGTCCTTTTGCTGTAAATAACCAACATCCTTACTTACGTTACACAGCTCTGTAGGTGAACCCAATTCCTCCACGTACCCGAGTGCCCACAACATCACATGGTACGCCTCATATCCCCAAGAGAAACGAATGACCTCTTGCTGCTCTGCTCCCTGCTGATCCAGAAATGACTTTTCATCGGGAGAAAAGAAGGCGGATGCATCATATTTATCAATCACTTCCTGCACAAGCGCTGCGGTGTCATCGTCACTTTCACCTGATCCCAGACATTCCCCTTTGAGCGCGGCCAAGCAGAGAGCCACAGCACGCTGCGCGACCTCTTCCTTCGTTCGAATCTCCGTATCTTGCTCTCCCGCTCTTACCGGCAGATTAACATTATACGGAATCCCAAGTGCCGCTAGTTGCTGCTCGGAACGTGCCTTGCGCTCTACAGCATCCGCTGAGGGAGGGCGAGTGTCATCCAGATAACTGGTGTGCGCAGTTACCTTGTAATCCTCTACCTCGGATTCTCCGTTCACATCCAGAAGTAGCTGACCTTGAGCATTCAGCAAGGAGCCCCCTCCCCAGAAAATAACGGCGTCCAGCGCTTCAGCCAATTGTAATAGCTCGTTAAAGAACTCTTCCGAAATATCTTCCTCGGTCTCAATGCCAACCACCATGTTTAAGGTGGAGCACTTAATCAGTACCTTTTCCTGAAGCGCAGCATTACGTCCCTCAATCTGACTTAGAAACCCAAGCATGCCTTGAATCATTGTGGTGAACTCTTCCGGATGCGTCTGGCTCGTCATAATGTTGAAACCTTTTGTTTTTTTGCTGAACCATTTCTTTTGGGTCACCTGAATGTGTGTCTGGTCTTCTCTCCGCTGGATAGCGGCACCGGTATAGATGGATTGAATGATTTCATACAACTGATCCAGGTCAAACTGGGAGCTGTATATCGCACAATTTCTCATATTAACGTTTGCTCTCCTTCTGTGTCTGAATTCTAGTTAAAAAAGATGATAAGGTGTTTGATTAATCCTTGTAGGGGTCGAACTCATTGCCACCAGCCATCGCCACGCCTACCGGGCGCAGAACATGATTGATTTTCAGCGTATTCGCATGTGCATTCAGCACGTCTTGCAATTTTTTGTAAACAAACGGGCTTTCATCTGTACCTGCTCCGCGGAGCTCCACACCATAAGCACGAATCGCTGCTTGCATCTGCTCTTCACTGATTTCGCCGCCCATACGCGTGCGAAGTTTGTAATTCATTTTACCTGCCGCCTGTGTACGGCTCATGATCCGCCCTGCGCCGTGAACCGTGCTGCGGAAGGACTCGGTATTCTCCTGACTGTCGATCCCCTCTACAATCACCGAAATATCACCCATACTCCCGCCAACAAAACCAAGCTGGTCTGGCGCAAGCGGTGTCGCTCCTTTACGAACAACGACGACTTCTTCGCCCATATGCTGCTCTTTCCACGCAAAGTTATGATGATTATGTACGGCGTATTCAGCGCTCGCTCCGAGGATTCCCAGCACCTGCTCAATCACGTAATCCCTTCCGGCATAGGCATAACGTCCCGCCAGTGTCATACCTGCCCAATACATATCACCCATTTCACTGTTCAGGTCAAACAGAGTCGGCGGCTGATCCATCGACTCCCCCGGTGCTTTCCCGCTGAATTCCCGTCCGGCCGCCAGATTCAGAAATCCACTCGCCACCTTATGCCCAAAGCCACGGCTGCCAAAATGATTCGCAATCCACACCTTTCCCGTTTCCTCTTCCACAAAAACATCAACAAAATGATTGCCGCTGCCCACGGTTCCGAGTTGATTTCGTGCCAATGTTTTTAATTTCTGTTGCAATCCGCTTTCAATCGTATCAAAAAGCTTCCAGTTCGGATCGTCGAACAGCTCATGCTCCACCGGGGTTGGATTGTTCCGGCCTACGCCGAATGAGATCGTTGTATTAATATCATCCATAATGACCGCGATTCGGTCACGAATATCGTCCCACATCAGGTTAGTTCGTACTGCTTTGTTACCGCAGGCAATATCGTATCCAACTCCTGACGGACTGATCATGTTGCGGTAAGCAACCACGCCGCCAATCGGCTGCGAATATCCCTTGTGATGATCGGCCATTAAGGCGACGCCTAGCACATCTCCATATTTCGAACAAGTTACCGCCTGACTTACGGCATTCTCCAGCGGCTCCCCCCAAACTTTGATGTTATCCACGATACGCATATTTCGTTAACCTCCTATGTATTCTTTCCCTTAGTTTAACAAAAAGGAGAACGTCCGCTAAGGATTCGCTCTCTTTTTCCTGATCTACTTCTTTGTAATCTTAAACTTAAACTCCCACGTCGCCGTGTTACCCGAATATCGACCTCTGTTTTCCGTCACCACAACCGCCACTGTCTTAGTGGTTGATTTGGAGAACGAAGAAAGTTTCACAGTTGTGCTTTTACTTCCGTAATCCGGAATTTTGTCCTGCTCTTCCGCCAGAGCCTCCAGCTTCAACGAACCACTGGGCTTCATATTCAGCGTCACAGATGAACCCTCTTCCAGCTCTTTCCCGTTCACACTTGCGCCGATCGCCCACTCATTACCTACCGAGTTATTCTCGACCAGTTCCGCACTGACAAGCGTAACCGTGACTTTGACTGATTTGGCTGCAGCGTAAGACGTTGGAGAACACACCGCAAAGACCAGTGCCAGAATCATAAAGACATTAGCCCATTTTTTGAACACAAGAGTACCTCCCTCTTATTCTGTTCATTCAGTAAGACTATGCCCTATTCGCCATGCTTCTTAAGTAATCCTTCCGACCTTACTGCAACTTATAAATGTTTTCGGTATCCTTGAACCAACTCATCCCGAAAGCCCAGTTTCTCATAAAATTGATGCGCTTCCTTGCGCTGATCTCCAGACACCAGAATGATGTAAGCACACCCCAGATCTTTGGCAATATGTTCGATCTTAAGCATCAGTTTCTGCCCAACGCCTTGTCTGCGTACCCGTTCAGAGACAATGACATTCTCCACAACCATAAATGGCTCGCAAGAACCGAGCAGATCCATGCACTCAATCCCCATAACTGATCCAACAAGTTTATCCTGATCGTAGGCCCCTAGAACATAGTAGTGACCCTGTTTCTTCATTTGTTGTAACGTCTTTTGCATTTGGTGTGCATTCATCTGCTGTTCATCGGGAGGTGTGCCCATCAATTCATGATACAGCTGGTTTAACTCGGGCAAATCCTGCGGTTCAATCTGCTTAATTGTAATCATCGCGTTGCTTCTGCTCCTTCTAATGTGATGAGATCCTTCTTGAAATAGTAATGTTGGTGTCCTGTAGGTGCATTCTCGATCATCGTCATCAGCTTATACCCGTGTTTTTGGTAAAATTCAGGTGCCTGGTAGGAGAACGTGTTCAGCATAATGAAATCACACCCCTTCTCCCGGGCCAAACGTTCTATCTCCTGTAGTAGTTTCGTTCCATATCCTTTGTGTCTCTCTTCGGCATCAACCCACAAAATATCCAGCTCGACCCAGTTCCAGCATAAGGTGCTAAGTACCCCTGCCACAATCTGACCTGCCTCGTTTCGAATATGAAAATGAAGCTCCTCGTATCTGTTCTTTAAAGCCTCGCTCACATGTGTCGCATTGAAAGCAACCAATTGCTGGCGGACATACGCGGAATCTGCTTCGGTACTTGGTGTAATGTTGGTATGTGACATTTTGTGTTCTCCTTTTGGTCAGTACGACGTGTACTTTTATCTCAATAACTTCATATTGACGATGATATAATTCAAACCGGATAACAACGTAACACCTGTAGCAATCCATATCAAAATCATATCTATTCTGATATCTGTAAAAGTATTAAAAATCACATGATGAAGTAAAACGGTAAGGATAGCAGCGACTTGAAGAACCATTTTAATTTTTCCATACCGATCCGCAGCAAGTGCGATTCCCTGTTCTGCGGCTACCATACGCAAGGCTGTGATTACAATTTCACGTGCAATAATAATAACTGCAACCCACGAGCTAATCATATTCACCTGAACCATCATAATAAGTGCCACTGAAATGAGAAGCTTGTCTGCAAGTGGATCGAGTAATTTTCCCAACCTGGTTATCTGATTATACTTTCTGGCAATATACCCATCCAGTTTATCTGTACAAGCGGCTAGTGCAAAAATAATTACCGCAATCATTAAACCCGGCTCCTGCTCATCAAGAAAGCACAGCATAAACAGCGGAATTAATGCGATTCTTGCCAGAGTGATTCGGTTCGCCAGATTCACTGCTCCTTTGCCCCCTCCAGTAACTTCAAGATTTCCAATGCCACATCACGTGGGGATTTCAGTTGACCTAACTCATAAGCGTCTCGGAATGCTCCGGACAGCGCAAATTCCTCTGCACTCTTTCCTCTCGCCACGGCCTGCAATTCCGTATCCACCATGCCCGGGTCAAAAGCGACAACCTCTACCGGAGTAGAATGTGAAGCTTGTTCCATCGCTACACATTGTGTGAACATGTTGATTCCTGCCTTTGATGTACAATAGGCTGCCATCGAAGGAGCAGGATAACTGCCCGAAGCGGAACTGACATTGATGATTTTTCGAGGTACCGCCATATGACTGGTGTAACGAATAAACGATGATGTAAGAATCATAGGTGCAGCCAAGCTGATATTCAGATGAATGCTAATGTCAGTAGCTAGGCACTGATCTATGGGTTTTAACGGTTCAAGCATGGCTGCATTATTAATCAGTCCAATGCATTCCACAGAAACGAGCGGTATCTGCTCCAGTATACCCGAGATCAGCTCGTCAATATGATGAATGTCTTCAAGGTTGAACTGGACATGAGTGTACCGTTCGTACGTATTGCCCAAGTCTGATGCTCCGCGTGCTATGCCGTAGACAGCGTCACCTTTTTCCAAACAAAGTTCTGCAAGGTGTCTACCGATGCCTTTGGATGTACCTGTGATAATAAAGATTCTGTTACGCATATGTTTGCCGCCTTTCAATTCTCAATATCTGCTCTAATACCGTATGATTGATATGTATTTCATCCCGAAACGTGTCAGTCACGCTCTTCCGGTTTTCTCCACATTGTCACCCACAAAATAGGTAAACCAAAATACGGATCTTCCTGCCCCATCGCCTTCATTGGACGCAGTTCCACACACTCAAAGGGTTCCTCTAGTAAATACCGAAGTTTCTCCTCTGTAAAAGCAAGCCCGCCCCGCATCGTCTTCTCACGGTACACTTCCCAATCGTCCATCACATGTTCTGGTCCACCCTGACCGCCAAATCCCGGTGCAAAACAAGTCATACCAAATAGGCCTCCCGGCTTCAACGCACGATGAATCATCTCAATGTAAGGAATACGCTGATGCGGTAGCAGATGGTGCAGACAGCCCGAATCGTAGACTAAATCATATTCCTGCTCTGGCGCAAGTTCAAACACTGAGCGACATTCAAAGTGGACATCGAGCTGTTCTTCCGCCACCCGTTCCTTTGCCCAGACAATCGCAGTTTCTGACAGATCATAAGCATCGACCTGATAACCGTGCCCTGCCAGATACAGTGCATTCCGGCCGGGGCCACACCCGAGCTCCAGTGCTCTGCCCCCTCTTAACCGTCCAGCTTCTACATCAGCAACCAGATTCTCGTCTGGTTTGTTTGGAAAAAACGGAATGGGTCTATCCCGATTCTCGTAGAACGGCTCCCAAAATTGCTTGGCCGATCTGAAATCCGCATCCAGCATATCATAGAGATCCTGCACACTTTTTATCGTTTTCTCCAAAGTCCAAATCCCTCCTGTTTTACCGCTTAAAATGGGCACTTCTCCACTATTGTTACCCTGCTGTTTCACTAGCATTTTTGCATGAAATCCTACTCCATTCACTACACTTCATTATAACATTTTTAACCATTCATTCTCTATTTTTCATATAAAAATTCAGTAGAATATACATTGTTTTTTCCATACAAAAAGCGAACAACATCGCATGTTGTCCGCCTGAAATTACAGCTATAAGATTACCACTGTACAACTTAAATACGTCCCGTTTTAGACCTTGCGCTCCATCACAGCGAAGTAATTTTTTTCATTATCTGCAAAATTAAAGACACGGCCTGTCGGCATCTCTACAACTTCTCCAACCGTTACATGTTTAGCGGACAAATCGGCATATAACCGATCAAGGTCATCAGTGAAAAACATCAATGAGGGTGTCCCCAAATTAAGCTCGGCCGACATACGTGCCACGACCTCTTTATCATGCAAAATGATGCTTGTCTGTGAGTCTTTCGCAGGCGCGACTTCAATCCATCGCATACCTTCATCAAGGATGACCTCATCCACAATGTGGAATCCGGCTACCTCCGTCCAGAAAGCCAGTGATTCATCCTGGTTATTGACGTACAACATAATTTGGCCTACTCTGCTAAACATGCATTCACCACTCCTCTAAACAAGTCATCTCCGGTTACATCTATTCTAGATTGCCTCAGATTCCAGTTGAGTATAACACGCATGTCCTGTTTTAAGATAAACTTTTAGAGAAGTTGAAGCGCGACCTTCTGTCCCCACACTGTTATGTGACATTTAAGTAATTCTGCTCTTCTACACTCACACCAGCTTTTTGGTCAAATACAGCACCACATCATCGTCAATAATCGTCTCTTCCCCTGGCTGAAGGTAATGATCATCTCGGTGAAGTCCCCGCCCGTCTGGAATATATCCACGATGTACGTATAACACCTGGGCTTTTCCATAATCCGCATATACACCTACACCAATGCCCTGCCACGCCAGAGCGTTCCCTTACCACGTTCTCTGCGTGATCCATCAGCTTCGAACCGACCCCTTGCCGTTGGAACTTCATCAGCACATTAAAATCATTGATCTCCGGGATGCCTTGTTCCTGAAAAGAGGGATAACCCGAAGTCCAGATCACATTGACATAACCGGCAAATTCGCCGTTCAACTCGACGATCAGAGTCACGCGTTTCCCGTTCTGTTGTTCTTCCCAATACCGTTCATACAATTCTAGCGGTTTGTGCCACCCCTGTTCCTGAAATGCCTCGAAGATGACTTGCGCGTCCTGCTTCGTTAAATGGCGAATATGTACATTACTCATGATGTTCTCCCTTCTGATACAGCCTTTTGTATAAGTAAAACCTGTACGGCGAGAAAAGTTTATTATACTTTCTTTCTAAATTCCCAGTCGATCTCGAAGCGAAGTGATCTGGGCAACATGATGTTTGCCATGCCAGGCATACAGTCCCAAACAATAATCCAGTCTCATCGTTTCTTTCGATACAGGATGATAGAACTGTTTGGCATAGTCATCTTCCGAGAATGAGCTTAACAATGCCGCCCAGCGGCGATGCAATGCATCCAGAAGCTGCAGTGAAAACTCAATGTTCAGATCCCTTGAGTCACTCAGTTCTGCCCAGCGCTCTTCATAATAAGGGCGTATCGTGGGCGTATCCTCTGTCAAAGCGAGCTTGAAGCGAATCACACTGTTCATATGACTATCTGCCATGTGGTGAATGACTTGTCTCAGCATCCAGCCGCCCTCCCGATATGGAAGACTTAGCTGTTCTTCATTCAGTCCTTTTACAGCTTCTCTCGCACGTTCGGGCAAGTCTGCGATATCTTGAATCCATTGCTGCCTCTGAGCCGGCGTTATCTCACCTTCGTGTGTGAACCGCCCGATCGGATATCTGAAGTCCATCTTAATCCCCCATAATTCCTTTGGATTTGTTTAATAAAGATTAACACGATACAATTCACCGGGCTATTTTATGGAGCATACTCCATCAGCCAGCAATCTCTCATCTGTCCTTCATGCAGTTCATGCTGTGGCAGCTGTTTAACCTTTTTGAATCCACACTTCTCGTAACAAGACAGCGCACGTTCGTTCCGGGCTTGTGGGTCCATAACAATTTTCCGGGCGTGTTTCTCTCCAGTCAAATACGCTGTCATGGACTTCACCAGTCGTGTGCCAATGCCTATGTTCCAGCAATCCGTTTCCCCGATAAACTGATCGGTCCCGTAGATGATTTCACCATTGTCAGTGTAACCATACGCCGCACGTTCCTCTGACTCAAGTTTGTAGAACTGAATGTATCCGATTGGCCGACCGTCATATTCCACAATACAACGGGCAGCCTCATCATTCTGATTGTAAAAATGTGCTCTCACAAGCTCCAGATCATGCGGCTGATCACGACCTTCGTAATACTGCAGAACCTCCGGGTCAGACAACCACTTTACAAGAATAGGCCCATCCTTTATCTCTAGCAAACGAACGGTGATATCCCCCGTTTGATATAATTTGTTCACTTTGCCCCCTCCTTCAGGATATCCAGCTTGTAACCCGCAGCCCAACTCAAATTTTTGCCTAACAATCGTTCATTGTGAACATAATATACCTTCGGATCTTGAAGAGTCTGAGGTATTTCATCCAGTGCTTTCAACGTAAAACTCATGTTATATGTTCCAATCTCCTTGGGTAAAGAAAAACCCACCAGCTCTTGTGAGAATACCTGCTTCAATTGGTCTACATTATGCCACTCCTGCTGTTCAGCCTGTTCTAGAATAACTTGACTATCATATGAAGTTCCCACAGATGAAGGCCTGAACCAGCCATTCGCCTGTTCTCCAGTGAACGAAATCCCTCCCCAACCTGGGATGATAGGGAACGTCATATGCTGCTCATCTTCTTCTTTGGTCCGAATAACATGCAGTACAACTTCAACGGTTTTTGAATCCAATGAGAGTATGGTACCTGATACCGTTACATCCTGAGCATTGATACTTGGTGCCAGCTGACGGTATATCAATATACCCGCAAAGAGTAACACTAGAATTCCAAGCATGCCAAACACCATCGTTTTGCGCATTCCGATCCTCCGATCTACTCACGCTTTTACAGCTTTCCAGATATATTTATGTTCTCGAACTGCTATTTTTCCGTCGATCGCATGCTCCTTCAGCTTCACTTGCAATTGTTTACCGTATTCAGGCAGTGTGTAATCCGGGTTGCCCGGAACGTCCGCAAGGAAGAGAGCAAACTCATTTTCGTCAGGAAAAACCATAAGTGCCTCATGATATTCTTCGATCTCAATCTGCTCATATCGGTTACGCTCCAATCGTTCACGCACCTTGGTTACATCTGTATGTATTCCAAACAGCAAACCTCCCTGAGAGAGAATTCTTCCGTATTCGATAATCGATGTCGGGCCTCTACGATTATAGATCAAGCCGAATTGTTCATCTTGAAAGGGCAACTCTTCTTTTGTTGTAGCACAGATAAAATCCACATTCTGAATTGTACTGGATTCCAGCCCCTCTTGGGCGATTTTAATCATTTCTTGCGAGTTATCGAACCCAGTAATATGAGCAGCGTGTGCCGCCATTTTAAGTGTAAAATCACCATGACCACAGCCTGCATCAAGCACCGATGTATACGCAGGCAGCAACGTGATCAACCGTTCTTCAAAAATTTGTTCTGCGGACTTTCCCTCCCATAAGTACTGAGCTCGTCCTCTGTATCCTCCATTACGCCGTGCAATCATATCGTACCATTCCATGCTCATAGTCATCCTCCTCATCTAAGTTCAGATATCTCATCCAATATTCGACAAAACCATGTCAATTTCCTGTTCTTGTAAAAATTGAAACGCATCTATTCCAATGTCCGTATTATGCTCGTAGTTATTTTCCCCCATCATAACCCACCCGAATCTGGAGGTTGCTCACATGTCATTTTTCAAAAAAATGTTGGCCAGTGTTGGTGTAGGCGCAGCGAAAGTGAATACGGAATTACATACGACAGAAGTCACGCCCGGTGGAACTCTTGCAGGAAAGGTTTACATTGAAGGCGGAGATGTAGAACAGCAGGTCGATCAGATCTATCTATCGATCAAAACCCACTACATTCGGGAAAGCAATGATCGTAAAGTGAAGGAGACGGCTGTTGTTGCCAAATATCTGCTGACGGATGGATTCACCTTGCAGCCGGGTGCAACACTGGAGAAGGATTTTCAATTCGATTTACCGCAAAATCTACCGATTACCCTGCATCGTGCGGAAGTATGGGTGGAAACGGGGCTGGACATCTCTAGCGCAGTAGACCCCTCAGATCAGGATCTTTTACATGTCGTGCCTTCCAGAGAGATGGAAATCGTACTGGATGCCATTGATATGCTGGGGTTCAAGCTTCGTGAAGTAACCAATGACTATGCGCCAAGGCTCGGTGGCAACCTGCCGTTTGTTCAGGAATTTGAGTTTGTGCCAACCACCAAGTTCCGCGGATATTTGGATGAACTTGAAGTTCTTTTTTATCCATTGGGGGATTCACTGGAGCTGTTATTGCAGATCGACCGCCGTGCACGTGGACTTAGCGGGATGTTGTCCGAAGCGATGGGTACAGATGAGACTTATGTACGTCTGCAGCTGCATGAGAGACATTTGGAGCGTGGTGCACGTTCTGTCGCACAAGGCTTGGAAGAGGTTATTTCAGAGCATCTCTAAACTGCGAACACTAAACAATATAAAGAGAACAGCCCTTGTCTATCATCCATCTGATGCCAAAGGCTGCTCTCTTTATCTCTTGCTTTTTCCCACAACATAAGAACGAATGACATAATACGTCATAGCAATAAGGAATATACCACCAACGCTTAGGGCTATCATCAAACCGCTTCCACTTGCCACATGTCCAAAGTCAACTTGCGAAGACGCACCAGACGTTTGCAGTGCTGTTACTTGCGGAACATGCTCCAATGTAAGAACCATGCCTTGAACTACATTCCAAACCACCAACAAAAGGGTGAAAATACACGTAACGATCATCGTTTCAATCCCCACACGTTTGTTCAGACGCATTCATCTCTCCCCCTTATTCTTATCGAACGAGAAACTGCTCCAGTTGCTGCTTTAGTTCATCTTTATGATCGTCTACGTACTGGTATAGTAAGTCAAAACTTTCTTCATTATCCGCTTGAAAGCTTAAATGTTGACCTTCCTGCTCTACCTGCTGTAATAACTCATGGATCTGTGGACCATGTGTCTGCAGGCTTGTTGTGATGTCGTGTTCAGACAGACGTTCCACATTCTCACGTAGCTGCCCCGCTGTGATACTTTGTTCCGCAAAAAGCTGTTCCACCTTTTGCAATATCATCGCATCTGTCTCATTGCCATTTCTCATCAGAGCTTCGATGGTTTCTCTCAAATGCTGGCCGCTTGCATTTTCCAGATAACCAGTCAATCCGTTCATGGAAAGTTCCGTGTCGAGATCAACAATCAGCATAATATCTCTAAGCACGATCGGCAGTTCCGCAACATGCTCCCGAATCGTAGCAAATTCAGCCCTGTACATATCCATCGCAATGCTGCCCACGATTTCTTCACCTGACATTCCTTCAATGTGTTCAAGCGGCAGCAACTCCACCAGTTCTTCTTGTAACTTGTTCATCTCACTATATCCTCCCGCATCTCTCTGTATCCCGCTGTATCATTCTGTGCCGATACGTTCTTCCATCATACCAGAATATGCTTTATAAAAAAGAAATCGCGCCAAGTTAACATGCATTTGACTTATGGAAAATAATTCGCTGTTATGATCTCTTTTTATGATAGTGATAACCTGTGCACAGGCCTTTTTTAATGGATTTCGCAGAGCAATTGTGTCCACCCTTTTTATCCAATCGACCCGGATGTGCATACGCTGAGGAGGATACAACGATAAGCATAACCAGCGATAAAATGATAATAAAACCTTTTTTCATCTTAAAATTCACCTTTCTTTTCACGACCTATGCTTTAGGGGTTTTTCACTTCACTTCACTTCATTTTACATAAAAATCCACAATATGGACATCCCTTATTCCAACTAAAGTCCCTTTATATAAGCTTAAAGTGTCTCAGCGCATGAGTTATTCCATCCTCACTCGCTTTCAGCGTGACATAATCCGCAATTTGCTTAACACGCTCTCCACCGTTTCCCATGGCGACACCTACTCCTGCGTACTGTAACAGATCAATATCGTTCTCTCCGTCCCCAAAAGCCATGGTTTCCTCTCTGCGTACATTAAGGTAAGTAAGAAAAGTCTGGGCTGCTGCAGCTTTATTTACTTCATTTGCTTCAAGTACATTGCACACATACGGATGGAATCTTACAAATCGCAAGGACGGGAACTTCTCTCTATAGTATTTCGTTTCTGCCTCATTGGCGTATAAGCACATACAGTATGTATCCTCATCCAGCGTCATCATTTGTTGCGGATATTCCATTATTCCAAGTGTCTGCCGAAGGGCTTCTGTCACACGGCTATCTGTTCGGCAGGCTCCATTCATGCTGAATAACTCGGTAAAATAGGAAACTGCATGGCCTTGAGTAACAGCAAAATCACTAAATTCTCTAACCATTGATGGAGAAAGAATGGATCTATGTATCCTTTCATCACGGCAAGTAATCAAAGCACCGTTCGCTGAAATAATCGTTTCGATGCCTAGATGCTTGAATTCTTCGCATAGATGATGAGGCCTTCCAGTGACAAGTATGATATGAATGCCTTTTCGGATTAACGCACGGATCGACTCTTCGGTATGTTGGGATAAACTGCGATCCTTCTCACTGAGTAGCGTACCGTCCACATCAAAAAATACAGCTTTAATCACGAGTCTTCATCCTCTCTACTGCTGATCATCTATTGGCGCGAAATGTTTCAGGTCAGATTTCGTCTTGCCCCTCTTCTGAGCTTCCTCAGAAATACGGTGGTTAAACTGAATCACATCATTATGCGCAAAATAAATATATTCCACATCTGGCTCATCCTTAAATTTCACTAAGACAAGGAAGGGTGGCAGTTTTACGCTCCAGACGCCTTCTACGGATTCAATCTCATCAGGAGAATAATGTTTCTGCTCTGTTAAATAAGTTGTGACACGATGTGCATAGATCATTTTGTTGACTTTTACATAGATAAACGGCGTAAGAATCAATAAAATGAGCGTTATGCCAATCGTCCAGGATACAATCTTCTTCGTTTTACTCACCTTATCGCCCCTTACTAGAATGGAAAATTAGAACAAAAGCGAGCGAAAATAAACCTCATTCTATGCACGGGCTATCTCCACTCGCTTTCAAATTTCATCTTTCTTAGCTTGCCTACCGAGTCAACACCTCTTGGGAACGTGCCATGTACCACATCTGGAATGTGCTGGCCACGTCACCCGGTATATCGTTAACATGATGGTGCATAACAGGTTTGGCACGATTCACAGTATGGATAGAAGCCAGTCCGAGCTTCCGCTGCAAGGGATGACGTGTAATCTTGATTTCAATGACCTTCTCCCGCTTGGACAGAAACAGAGTTGACGTCAGCGCACCTGAGCGAAATTGAATAAAGTGATCGTCCAGTGCATACCGCGTATGATAAAAATTGAACACCCTGCACGCTTCAATCCACACAAGCAGTAGCAATGAAATCATCCACCATGCCTGTTCAATCCCGAATATAACCGGTTTGAAGTATGCCAACATACCCGTGACGATAATCCACAACCAGTTTGGTTTAAGTAAACGCAAACACAACGCTTTCCGAGGCAACTTTTGCATCTCCTGCGTCACATGGTAGGAAGGCAGAATTTCTTCAATGATGCGATAGGCCTCTCTCACAGGCAAAAAAGGATATAACGAATTCATCTCTTGTCCAGCTTCACCCAAACTACCTGCGGTTGTAAGTTCTACTTCAGCAAGGCGCAGTATTC
Source organism: Paenibacillus sp. 2TAF8 (assembly GCF_052114825.1). Classification (NCBI taxonomy): domain Bacteria; kingdom Bacillati; phylum Bacillota; class Bacilli; order Caryophanales; family Paenibacillaceae; genus Paenibacillus; species Paenibacillus sp. 2TAF8. The sequence continues at coordinate 140,140 of NZ_JBFRFN010000009.1, read as the reverse complement.
TTTTCATCGGTGACTGTGTGATCTTGACGGCCTGCACACGATCTTTCTGGATCGAGAACGACGTCTTTTCCAGCATGCCCTTCGTAATATAAATCCGCTTGTCATCGGACGTAATCTGAAAATCTCCATATTTCACAAAGGTACGAACAATGCCTAGTCCAATAGACACGATGATCAACAGCAGGATGATCAGACTCATCACCCACCATGATTCAAGCCAGGATAATACGAGACTTTCGGTTACCGTTTCCTTCGGGAAGAAATCCTTCACCGTTGAATACAAAGAGAATAAGATCGGGATCAGCACCAGAAAACTGAACGAGGTAAATGAAGCTTTGAGCACGTCTTTGCGCGTTGAACGATAGTGAATGACGCGGTCGGGTGTCGATTTTTCAACAGATGTAGAGATGCTGCTTGCTTGTTCTTGATCACCTGTATGGCTCACTTCGTTTGAAGATGTACTTTCAGCTTCACTGGCGCTCCCGGCTACATCGTTGCCTTGTTGCACTTCCGTGCCGATAAGTTCCGTATAGGGTTCCTGCTCATCCCCTCCGGCCTGTTCGTTATGCATGTCTTCCCCAACCTGCATTTGAATCTCAGATAAATGTTGAGCCACCTGCTTTTCTAGCTGTTCTGCTTCAGTAACCGAAACGACCTTCAACTGAAATGTCGCATCATCACCCTTAATCCCCGTTTCGAAGCGTAAAGAGGTCACACTAAACAAACGATGAAAAAAGCTCGTATGCCGACTCACATTTTGCACTTTCGTATACGGGATGGTTCTGCGGGTCCGACTGAATGCCCCTGTGTAGATATGGAAGGCCTTCTCATCTGCGGAATAACGGGTTGTAAACCAATTCCAAAGAATGGACACCAGCGCGATGGAAATACCAATATAAAAAATGACTCTTGCATAGAAAACCCATGTCGAATCTGATCCTGCACGGAATACGAATAAAAACAGAACGAAGGCAAATGTCCTTTTGATCAGACTCCCCAGACTCCATAACAAGCTCAGTACATGATGTCGTTTCATCTCCGTCATTCATCCACCTCGTTGATCTGGGCATAATCCGCGATCTGGTTTCGCAGCGCAAAAGCCACTTCTTCCGGCAAAGCCGGTATGTGATGAGAAGAACCCATCGTTCCGATGGTTACCGAGTACAGTCCGTATTTTCGCATCAATGGCCCTTGGTTCGTCGAAACGGATTGTACCTTGGCCATCGGAATCACCTGATGTACTTTGTTCAACGCACCATGCTTGAGCTGTAGAAACTCAGCGGTAACACCATAGAACCAATACCGATACATCCAGAACGGCTGCAAAAATATATCCCACACGGCGTAACATACCGATAAAACTGTGACTCCCCATAAAATCCAGCCGATCCACGGTCTCCAATCATAGACCGAATCCAGGATAAGTAACGCGGCCAATACAACGAAACCAATCACATTATAGATGATGGCGCTGACTCTCCACAGACTTACGGCATGCGGGGAAAGTTTCTGTTGCGGTGTACTCCATACTTCTGTTCCCGATTCCCCTGTTGTTTCTATTGTTTCTGTCATCCTAAACGGTCTCTCCTTCCTTCTCTTCTCTTTTTGTCTGTATACTTTACGAATAAGGGTGTGTATCGATGCAACAAGATGTAATACATAAAAAAAGATGACTCCTGTTTACGTGCAAGGGTCATCTTTTGTTTTCGCTTATTTTCCAGTAAAGTCCTGTACTTCACACAACCATACCATATTCTCGCTACCTTCGCCCCAGTAGTCCTTCGTCACAACATAGGGCTCTCCAAACTTCCGCCGCCACTTCTGCTGTGCAATCCGATAACCGCTGTCCAGACAAAATTGGGTGATACCTCGAAGCTGAAGTTCGGTGACAAGTGCTGTTATAAGTGCAGAAGCAATCCCCTGACCCTGCATTTCAGGCAAAACATACAGGGAGCCCAGCGTTCCAACATGATCGAGACGATGGTTGGTGCACTCCTGAACGACTTTCCCGCAAGGCCCATATGAGATCGTACCCACGACCTTACCTTTTTTCCGAGCAACAAGGAAAAAGGGGCTCGTCGTCGTTGGTTCAAGATCAGATTCATGCTGTAAAACAGCTTGTACTACGGCCTTTTTATGTTCGATCTCTTCCTGAATTTCATCCAGGAGTGATCCAATTCCTTCCTGACGGTACGCTTCTGGAATCGTTGTCTCAAAAATATGATATGCTCCATCCACATCTGCTGTCGTCAGTGTTCCGATAGTTATCAACTTGCCTGCATCTCCATTCATGTATACGCCTGTATTCATGTTGTTTATTTGTCCGTTCAGATTAGTCTGTACGCCGCTGAATGATTTGTCTAAGTCGATTCGCGTCCTCCAAGGAGATGGAGTAGCCTGTTGACGTATCCTCCTGGTTTACAAGCAGCCCCTGCATCTTTGGGTCTGCACCCAGTGACAGATCATAACGAGTAACGGAGCCGTTTGCATATGTGATGTCCATTTTGTATTCAGCTGCATAATTAAGATCACCTTTCATACGTTCTGCACTGAATATGGCTTCGGTCACGATACGTATCTCGTCAGAGCGATCAAATTCAACATCCCGACATGGAGTCGAGGGAAGAGCTTGATGACAGGTTAGCATAATTAACGTAGGAGCCCCTTCACTCTTTTCTATTCTCTTGACCTCTTCGGAGCCCAACTCACTGGAATTATTACCCCCGCACGCTGCAATCAACATTACGATGAAGAATAGAAATAGCATTCCGATACGTTTCACCTAGCAGCCTCCCATTCAGCTAACAAATCGATTAAGCGCGGAACTGTTTTTTGAACAAAAGCTTGTACAACCTCTTCGGTAATATAACACGGAATAAGGCCCGGCTCTTCTCCTTGAAAGAAAGAAAACGTGTGATCCCGCCAGCATATGATCTCATCTGCTGTTAAACGATCTGCCATCTCATAACTTGACGATTCGTTTAATAGCGACCATACTTCATTGCTCCAGCTTGCCGTTCGATAGAGATTAAAATCAATCTGATCCGTCTCCCGATAATATAAACGGGAAAGTTCTTCCTTGGTTCGTTCGATCCCCTCACGCCGGTCAAGCTCTCGAACTCGTCCTTCGAATTCGGGATATACACTTCGAAACCAGTAATAATCCGTCATCACATGCATAAAGTAACCCGTGACAAAGGAAGTCCAGCCTTCATTCGTATGCTCGCTAATGTAATCACCATATAACTTTTGGAGCCGTCCGGTATAATTGTCTTCTTTTTCAGGATAAAAATGAGTGTGCTGCTTGTCGTCCCGAGTCGCTCCCTCACGCATATGAATGGAATCCGGCGCGATATTTCCGAGATAAAATGCTCTCAGGTCCAGCTGCTCAGGCAACTTATCAGCCAATCGATGGGCTACACTTAGATGCACCATAGGCAGAGGCATAGACAGATCTCCTTTTTCCATTGAAGGAATGGTTATATATTCAATCTCTCGTTAGCTCACCAAACCTGCCACTCTCTCGTCCTGCATACGCTCAAACAACTTCTCCAGATCCGTATGATATGCAGGCTGCTCCTTTACCAGCAAACGGATATATTCTGATCCACACTCGTAAAATACGAGGCGGTTAAATGGTGCTGTATCGCCATAATGATTAGGCTCTAATTCATACTTGGCTCGAATCAAATTTTCGATATACCTTGCTACTCCTTCATTCCATTCCAGCCAGCTCCAATATTCCGCTTGCTCTTCTGTAAGAGATTGGAACAACGCCGTTCGGGCCACCTGAATTTGCTGTAAATCCTCACTTTTCAACGCAGATAACAGAGATTCAATCCGTCCAGCAACAGTCTCATCTTCATACGGGAATTCATAATCGATTTCCCAGGTTACACGCTTCAACTGGGTCATTTTATGTTTAATCTGCAGACGGTCAACGATTCGTCCCTCGTATTTTCCATAGACCGAGCAATGAACATATTCATGGAACAGAAAAACTTTCTGCTCTAAATCTTTAAAAACAGAAGCCGTCACAATCGCGCACATGCGATTGTCCATATGGTGTACAGGCACCGCGGCGAGACATTCATCGGGAAAATACAGGTCGTCCGGTACGGTTTTGACCCATTCATATTGCCCGGATTTAGATGAATAATCATAGATATATAACAACGACTCATGCACTACAACAACCGGATGATGTTCTGCAAAAAAAGGATGCAGGCTGACCAGCTCGATCTGAAGCTCATTTAACTCGTTGATTTGCTGCAAAAATGTATCCATGTCTAACCCTCTCTCTTTGCAAAATGATACCTTCATCATACTAAATCGGCATCCGTAAATCACTGAGAGAAAAATGATAATGTTGTGCGGAGAGATTAATAACGCCCTCCGCGTTTCTCATATAAATAAATGTCCAGAGCGTGAATCCCTCGCTTGGCAAGTTTGATAAATAAAAATAATGCGTAGGCACCCAAGCCATATAACAATAGATTAAATAGAACAACTGCGATAGAGATTAACGGACCAATACCAAACCCGTAACCAATGCCCGAATCAAACATCATATCCATTTTTCTTCCTCCTAGTTTTTGATATAACCCGCTTTGGACAGCATATATTTGGTAAATGGATTGATATCGGGAATTGGCTGAGTCAAGTCAAAGTACCTGAGCTCTAACCCTTCATCATCCATAACCGTCGGACTGCCCGTTATGCCACCGGCTTCATAGATCGCCGTCACATTGTAGACCTCATCTCCGTGCGGATAACGGTAATACATATCCTGACCTGAAAATACGGTGATCAGCTTGTACGCCTCCGCGCGCAGCCCGGCTTCTTCGTAGAGTTCACGCGCAGCAGCCTCTTCCAACGATTCACCCGGTTCAAGCGATCCGCCAATGGTACCCCAATCCAGGCTATCTGTTCGTTTCTGGAGCAGCAGGTGACCTTGCTCGTTAAACACCAGTACACACGAACCTGCCATAATTAAGGGACGTGTACCCACCAGTTTCCGTAAATCCGTGATGTACCCCATGTTAGCCTCCTAAGTCAATATGTAGTCAAAACATCGGCAACTTCATTAGGTTCTGGATGGCTTCAATATCCCCTGATCTACCGAATGTTGTACGAGTTGTTGTGCATACTTCCACAGCGTTTCGGACCCGTTTGCAATTTCAGCATTACGATTTAATACCTGATCACTCGTAATGTTATATTTTTGCCAAGTATCACCTTCATTCTGATGATTATGAATGATTGGCTGTAACCGATCCATGGATGAAGCAAACCTAGCTTCCGGTGTCTCCTTGGTCTCAAACTCCATCCACAGACTTAACAGTTCCTGAGCTTGGTCTTCGGGCAACATACCAAACAATCGATGAGCAGCCTTAAGCTCTCGTTCATATTTATCTGTATTTCCTTGGGTATCATATGCAAAGGTATCACCGGCATCAATTTCGACAAGGTCATGCACCAGTACCATCTTGATCACTTTAAGAATATCGATCTCCTTGTTGGAATGACCATGCAATATTAAAGCCATCATTGCTAAATGCCATGAGTGTTCTGCATCATTTTCCAATCGTTCACCATGGATAATTCTCGTTCTTCGTTCAATCGTTTTTAGTTTGTCAATTTCAATTAAAAATTGGATCTGCGACTCTAGTGTCTCATCCACGCTCTTACCCCCTTCAATTGCTGAAATGTATGCATTATGAAATGCTGTACCAATACACCTGATAGTTAAAATCCAGAGATAAACCTGCACTTTGAGCTAAACGGATAGAGCCTGTGTTATCAGGAGTGCAATCCCAATAAGGACAGAGGCCTGCTTCGTTACATTCGCTCATATACGCTTGAGCCGCCAAGGCAGCATAATTTCGTTTACGGTGACCTTCCAACGTTTCAATATCAATGGCATGTGTGTTTCCCTCGACAAAAGCAGAAAGACATATGCTAACGATCTCTTCCTCACGAGTAACAACATAGCCCACACCATACTTCTGAAAAGCATCTACGTCTGTCCAGAAATGCTTTATTTTATCTGTGACAAATGAAAGGTTATGCAGTCTACGGTCATTCATTAGAGCTTCGTCTATTTTAAGTACCTGTGTTCCCTCGGCTGGTTGTGAAAAAACTCCTGAAGAAGCTGAGAGCTTGGCACTCTCTATTTTCTCTATTCTTTCGTCCAGTGACTTAGGCATGAATACATGCTGTGTATCATGGTGGAGTTCACTCGGGCCAGCCATATGCTCAAGCACCTCTTCCCAAGTATGATCAGCAACCCCAATCTCTACGTCAGAAATTTGTAATGTTGCCAATTCAGGATAGATATGATTCTCTATATACATTCGCAGTTCGCTTCGGAAAACTTTACTCTGTGCATTACCAATAAGCTGATAACCGAATTGCCCCTGAACCCATATGAGTGCTGCCTCAGGGTTAGCGGCATCGTCGACATAGACCCGTCCCGGATTCATGCCGGATGCTACCGCTTTGACCTCAATATTACGGTAGGCATCAGTTAAATGTTTTATTTTATGAAATTCAGATACATTTAGTTCAGTAATCATATAATCAGTCCTATTTTGCAAGATATGAATCTACCTTCTGCCTTGCTCTAATTTCATTTTCAAGATTTTCCACGTCCAGGCACCATACCAAATACCAGCGGCTGGGAACAAAACGAGTGCAGTCAGCAAGTTTACATAAAACTCACCATCTAGGGTTAAATTTTGTCCGCTCCATGACGTCATCACCAAGGTATACAGAAAAGCCAAAGGAAGACCCCAGCCGAGAACGCCGCGTACGAGAATATGATGCCTTTTTCCTTGCTTCAATTGTTTCTCCCATTTGATTCGTTGTGATTCTTTCATATGTCATGTTCTCCTTTAAGCTTGCATAGCTTGATGAATTTGTCTGAGCATATATTCGGCATAATCTCTTAGGCGTGCATGATCCATATTCACCGATTCACGTTCCCCGTTGTACTTAGCCAAACATTGCGAGACAAGTTCCTGATGTTCAGGTAATGCTTCTGACAGCGCCCGCTGACCTGCCTCTCGCTTGGAATAGATTACCGATTCCTGAATATACAACAGCACGCGCGACAAAGTTAAAACATTATAGACCGGATTGTCTCCGATTTCCTCCAGGGCTGAACTTGCATCGGATGCAATGGAGTGGATGACATGCTCGCGGTTCGCTGGCTGGAACAGTTCCTTGATCGGCTTGCCATACAGCACAATACCTCGATCATAGATAACCGCCATATGTGCAACAACATCCGGGTCTTCATCACCACCACAGAGATAAGCAGGATCATTTCTGTACTTCTCCCGGTGGTAAGCAGAATAATGAAACTCAAAAGGCGTAGGGTATTGACCGCTTGTTACAGCTGACTCTAGCACGATACTAATCTCAAACCCTTTCGCAAGATGCATTTCATCTTCTATTCGTATAAGTTGATCGGCGATTCTGCGATAAGTCTCAGAAGAGCGTTTCTCTCTACAAACAACTAAAATGTCGATATCACTCTGCTGCGGATGAAAACATCCCAAAGCCATAGAACCATGCAGATACACACCTGTTAACGCGTCGGTTAACTCTTCTTTTAATATATCAACGATCCTGCTCAACACTGCTTTTTCTTCCATTTTGGCTCTCTCTTTCTGTTGTTAATTCAACCGTCTATTTCCACTGTCATCTCTCGAACGTAAACAGCCGTGCCCTTGATTCGGACATTCATTCCTTCTTCCTCCCGACGTACGCTCACCTGAACCTTGCCATCTCTACCAATCTCATGCCCCTGCTCCACTGTAAAATCAACCTCATGAATCTCTGGATTCACATACGTCAAATAATAGGCCCCCATCACCCCTGATGCGGTGCCTGTGACAGGGTCTTCCGTTGTTCCTGAATATGGCGAAGAGAAATGCCTTGCATGCATCAGAGCATCTGCATCGCGGGTTGCGAAGCAGAATGGATGTAAGGATGACTTGGGATTTTCAGATAAAATGTCCGGAAACTGAGAAGAATCCGGTTTCATTTTAACAAATGCATCTAAACGACGAATCGGAATTAATAACGTCCACGTGCCTGTACTTCCGTATACAATAGGCATAGTCATGTCCAAATCATCGGTTGTCAGATGGATTGCCTTAGCCAGTTTCTCAACATCCCCTTGAAAGGGAACAAAACGTGGCTGATCCTGCTTCATCTCCATCAACCAACTGTCACCTTGTTGCTCAAACTGAATTGGTAGAATACCTACGTTCGTTTCAATCGTGATAGAGTCTTTTCCTTGTAGTAAATCACGTGTCTTAAGCCCATACATCGCCGCCATCGTCGCATGACCACACAGATTAATCTCGTGGCCCGGAGTGAAATAACGCAACCGAACATCGGCCGTTTCAGACTTCAATACAAATACCGTCTCATTAAAACCAACAGCATGAGCAATCTGCTGCATTGCAATTTCACTCAGATGATCTGCTTCAAAAACAACGCCCGCCGGGTTGCCCTTGCCTGGAGTGCTTGAAAAAGCTTCATAGTGGTACACTTGGATAGCACACATCTACTCTTCATCCTCTCTTTACAACGCAGGAATTGCCCCGTCGTATAATTCAAGTGATTCATTTTCAACAACAACCGCCCCACCATCCGGGCACGCATATACTTTGGTTTGATGATTTTGAGCGTATTCTCTGAATGATTGCATCATTTCTTCCGAACGATCCAGGTGAGGTGCAAACTCGAAATCTACAAGGGCAAGGGCTTGTAAATCGGTCAAACCGATCGAATTCTCGTCTGCATCCTCACCGTATCCAGCTATTCGAATCGTAGGTGTCATCAGAATACTGCCCGCGCTAACCCCAATCAAAGTCCCACCGTCACTGACATAGGAACGTAGCTGTTCAAACATATTTCGTTGCTGTAGCAAACTTAGAAAATAAAACGTATTCCCGCCAGATAAATGAATCGCATCACTTCGGAAAAGAGAGTCCAGCATGCTTTCCTCATACTCGGTATCGAGATCATAATACTGCACATCTTCAATCCCAAACTGGCGATAAAAACGCCGAGTGTGCTCGACATAAATTCGCTGCGGGTCGGAACAGGAAGGGATGTAACCGATTGAAGGCTTTTGTTGCTGGAACAAGCTTCGAATTCTCTCATTCAGTTCATCATTGGGCTCAAAATACAGATCGCTAAGCAAAACCAGTTTACGCCTGACCATTAGATTCTCCCCCTCTATTATTAAGGCGTGTCTTAGCTTGTTACTACCGAATTACGTGCATTTCCTACTTCTTAAACTCTCTGTCCAAAATGGAGAAAAAACACTGGTCCGTCCACTTATTCTGCCACCATAATTCTTCCTTGAAAATGGCTTCTCTTGTCATGCCTACATGCTGCATTAAAGCAGCTGACCTTATATTCTCGGCATTACACATGCCTACGACCTTATGTGCCTTTAATTCGTCAAAAGCGAATTGCAGCAATAACCGGGTCGCCTCGCTTCCGTACCCTTTGCCTGAATAATCAGGCAAAACCGCGAAACCAAGTTCCCAGCTTTTACGAAAATCAACGTAACTCCACATTTGAACGATACCCACTGGTGTATCACTGACATCATTCAAGCGACGGATAACAAAATCATACGCATACGGTGTCTCGCCCTCAACGGGGAAGTGACTCCGGTACTTCTCCTTCACATCCTCTTCCTTCGTTTCCACACTCTCCTCATAAGTCCACAAGCTTGCATCACATTCCAGTTTGCATATAAAATCCATATCCTGCTCGGTTATGGTCGTAATTTTAATCTCTTGTCCGATGATTTCCATGATCGTTTATAAAAGTTAAACTTAACTAGTTCTCCTTTTATATCTCCTCTCTAAAAATAATGATATGCAAGTATAATCAAAAGCTATTAATAGCGTTGCATATTGGAGCTATTGCAATTGCCCATTAATATATCTACGATGGTTGCTTGAAGCATCTTGTATCCACAAATCCAGTTCAACCCGGCTTACATAAAACTGATCTTGAATTTTGATAAAGGGAAACATTTTCCCCTCAAAGTGGTGAAAAGCATTCAAACTGCTCTGCTCGGTCTTAATAATGCTCATTACCTGATCTTCGTTCATGCCCAAATATGTGGCCGTCTCTTTCAATGTCAACAAAACCTTGTCAGACAAGAGCGCCTGCTGTTCCGCTATCTGATTCAGTGTTCCACTACTTTGATCTTTGTCCTGATTCAAGAGCAGTACAGAGCCGATAATAAATGAGATCCCCAAAATAAAACTGGCTAATAGTATCGAAAATGAAAGGGAAATGGTCTTCATGTGAACCCCCTATTGATTCAGAATGTACCGTTCGATTTCGAAAGATCAGTCACTAACGATAAACAGCCTATTTCCTATGTAATGTGTAATAAAAAAGACCGTCCTTCAATTCGTCCGACTTCACAAAATTTAATTTTTCCAGGAGTCGCTGTGATTGAATATTTTCCTGCTCCACAGTTGCTTCAATCCAATCCAATTTCATGACGTTCCATCCCATCCGGATCAAGGTCTTTAATGCTTGTTGCATCAGCCCCTGCCCCCAATAAGAAGGGGCTAGATCGAACCCGATCTCTGCGCTGGATGGTACGCCGTTCGGATTCCAACAGTGAAAACCTGCTGTGCCGATCAATTGATGGGCCAAAGTCAACTCTCTCATATACAGTCTTTGTGTCTCCATCGGTTGAAACAGCCTCATCAAACATGTCTCCTTCTCAAGCTAAACATCGCGGACTGTGTAGTACCCTGCTTCTCCCAGAAAATCATCTCTGGTTAGGTCATGCTCACCTAACAGCACTCTGTAATTCGTAATCGTACCATCATGTGACACGATGAACGTATGGCCCGTCTGTTTCCTGCACCATGCCAGAAATTGCTCTGCTAATCGTGTGAACTGTTGTGTATTCATTTGATTTATGCTTTCTTCCCAAGCTTCTACTCCAACATCTATGCATTGCTTATCTGGATATAATACGCTGAGTTCTGCCCTTGAATAGATTTGGTCACAGCCTAAAGGAGTAAACTTCGGATCTTGAGGAAACATTCTTGGACCAACCAAGGGGCTGATTACCACACTACCACGCTCTCTCGGCGTTACTAATGCTGCCGTTTCAAGGGTGCGTTTCGTTGGACTTACCACAATAGTATCGTGAGGAATTATGTTGATGTTTTTACGTAAGGCTACGATTTGTTTCTTTCCCTGTTCAGTTAGCCCCGGGTGTAATCGGTTAAGCTCCTTCGGATAATTCAACAAATGCTCCGCGTGACCATGACGAATAAATGTAATATCCACTCGCTACCCCTCTATTTCTGGATGAAGTGTCTGATGCCACTCGCCTCACGAAGATTAACAAGTTCTTTTCGCAAAAAAACAGGATAAATCTCCATCTGCTCTGTCTCTTGGATCGGAAACCAGCGAAACGTTAATTCGCCATCGCGCTCCAAACCATTAAACTGTGGTTCATTATAAAAGGAATGCCCTTCGGACAAAGAGATCACATAATAGAATCCCATCTCATGCATATCCTTGCCATCGTACTCATAAAAGTCTTCGCAAACAAATGCCAGCCTCTCTACCTGGATAGACACGCCAAGCTCCTCCATCATCTCGCGTCGAATCGCATCCTCTGTTGATTCATTCATCTCCACCCGCCCGCCAGGCAAGTTCCAGAAATCATCCTGCTTCGCCTGATGTAAAAGAACTCTGTCCGCATCCATCACGATACCGGCAACACGAAAGTTAAATCGGCTGTTGTCTTGCATATACGATATATTTCTGTTCAACGCAACAGTCATCGAGCCGCCCATCCCTCAACAAACCCATTTTGAAATCCGTTCACAAACGACGGAATAAACAACACGACTAGTAGAAGGAGGCTTGCGAACCCCCACCTGATGAATGATTTACGTTTACTAATCGCACCCAGGACGAACAACATTACCGTTACAACAATCAAACCTATCTCTACAAATTCCATCATCTTATATAACCTCCGTTATGTATCATTCTTAGTTGCCCATAGTTCTACCAATTACTCATAAATTTTGCCCATGTACATGATCTGAGCACATCGCTTCCAAGGGTTATCAGGCTTCTCATAATGCGTTAATCCGTTAACGGATTCATGTCCCCAATCTGCCGCAGCTTCCAAAAATGATTCGATTGAATTATGCTGCCATTCATCGGAACAGGCTTGCCGATCGTTGCTTAAAGCACTTAGGAAAGCAAGAAAAGTGGCTTCATCCTGCACCTCATTTACAAGTTCAAATAATGTCTTCTGCATCAGGTTCTGTACCTACTTTCATGTTGTACTTATCAATCGATGTCCGCAATGATCCATTTCGCATGCTCACCATCTGCTTTCCATTTCCTAAACACCATGGTAGAGCTAGACTCGATATCGTCATCTTGCAATTCCGTAATGATCACAACACCTTGATAGATCTTCTTTTGTTCCGTAATCGTAATGTCACCCATGGAAGTGATTTTGCTAAAAGTATAATTCGGCATGCCGGAGATCGGAGCTTCAGGCGCAAAGAGGCTCATATATCCCTTTTCATCCTGTTCATATACATAACGCATACGCGCATTCATTAGTTTGACCATTTCCAGCTCATCACCCGAATACTTGCTCTCGTCCACATACTCAGGCGGAACAACTTCCTCTTGTGGCGAAGTAACTTTTGATTCATCTTCATCCACGAATACTTCGTCATTCATACTTCCCGAGACATCCGGTTTCTGTGTATCCTCAGGTTCTGATTTACTCTGACAAGCCGTTACAAGCAACAACATAACACCAAGGATCAAAGCTAACCTACGGATCATTCCACTTCACCCCCAGTTCGTTTTCAACCGATAACTTCCTGTCGCTGTCAAATTTTCTCCCAGGTACATCATAACCCATAATGTGGGATTTGCGAACACTATGGAAACACATCAACTTCCAGACCACATCCCTCAATCATAAAAAAACACGCTGCCTGCATGGATATCCATGCTATATGCAAGCGCGCTAGCTCAATTATTTAATTTACAAAACTATTCAATATCCCTGTACCCCTAACTTGGAACTCCTTCCCCTCCTCATCTTTCAAAAGATATTGGTATGTTGATAAAATGCCCAACTTTCGTGAGTGTCCATTAACAAACAGAAGCTCCTCCTCACCATCAGAAGTCTGCTCTGTGAACCTTCTACCTTCATTCACATCATACGAAACATGAATTCCATATTCACTTTCAAGCCCATCTTTACTGGCCTCATTTCGTAAATCTTTACATCATGTTAAACTCAAATCTAATACCTTATTCTGATCTGTTAAGCAACCCTTCATCAAACCATACATCCTCATAATCCTCGGCAATCAGGAACCTCCATCCCTGAGCAAGTCCGAGATATCGACTAATCTTCGCATCCCATTCGTCGATATGTGTAACGTGCAGAGGGACAAAGAAATCATCGGCTTCCGAGTAATCCTCGGCCCAAATGTACCAACCTGTCGTATCGCCTTCAGGCTGGATTCGCATCCCATGGATGGGTTCACGCTTCTCCTTCACGTTCCAGGCAATCCCCACCTTCATATGGGGTTCACTCGGGACGTAATCTGCATTGTATTTTTCACACAGTTGCTTCTGTACGTGTATAGCGCTCTCCTGCTTCACCATATGCCTCCTTCTTTGGCATCAGATGCCGTAATAGGCTTTGTATCCTGATAACCATTCGTCTTTGGAAAAATCCACAAAATCGTACGGCTCGCACTTCTTGAGATAAAGCACCTGATCATGCGCTTGTTCGCCGCCCTTTTTTTCCAGATACACGACTGTCTCTTCAATACCTGCACCGCAAAGCAACTGCACATCAATATAACTGGCTGCGTCCTGATTTTTTCGTTTGGCTTGCCAGATCAGTTCGGTGTCCTCTACGTTCCCGATAGCAAACAACATGATGCACAGCAGTCTCAGCACTTCATGATCCTCTGCTTCCCGGTTTTCCATTTCTTGATGCAGCCACTTACGAATCGATTCCCGATGTTTCTTGTCAGGTTCCAGTCCGTATACTTGCAAAAGCTCATCTTCATTCATAGCTGTTCACCTTGCTTACTTCAGAATGTCGTTCAATTCTTCCGCTTTTTTCCTGCTATCCATTCTAGCATAAAAATAAAATGCAATAACATGCAACACGATAGATAGTAACCACATTCCCGGGAACCAAGGTGCAATCAACTCAAACATCTCTCTGGAAAACAACCATATGATGAGCATGCCTCCGGCAATATTACATGTAGAAGAGATGACGATATTCCAGATCGGCTTTAACGTAAAATGGTTCCAAAGCGCGCTATACATCACTCCGAACAGCAACGCTGCAATGAGCGAAATGCCTGCCACATTCCACAGAAACGACATTTGGATCGGCTGATCGCGATAGAACATTGTCAGCAGTAAAATTACCCATAGTGTAGTGACTGTAAATACTTGAAAAAATGATTGTTTAAGCTGTTGGATCATGATAATTTCCTCCTAAAGTTTTGGATATAAAACCGACTGACGGAGTAGCTGGAGCCATCGGTCAGATTAACCTGAATTCTGGCATGTTCGGCAGCCGAAAAGTTGCTAATCTGTGTGGTGTTGATCATCGTCTGATTATTGATTCGTACGAATGATGTATCTTGAAAATCTTTTTCCACATATTTTAGACGTTGGTTAAGCAAATATCTCTCTCCTGTGACGACACGCACCCCGCACATACGGTCTTCCGATTCAATGGCAATGACGCTGCTAAGTCTAATCCTTATCTGACGACTGTTTTTCGCCTGGATCACGACCAGTTCCGTCTCGGATTGACCAATCGCTTCTCGAATACGATCCCACTTTGGCTTCTCCGCAGGATTAGTTAGTATTTTGGCCTCGCCAGGCTGCATTTCCTGATCCTCTTCAAATATGACTTTCACACGTTGCCCTCCTCTCACCACTCATATTACATACCTGAAAAAACACTTCCCACTAATTTGCGTTTTGTTGCATGAACCCGTAGTTGTGTTGCATTAAATACAAAAAAACTACTCTTCAGAGTAGTTTTAGACCTTTAGCTCGTTTTTCTATGACTCTGCCTTAACCTCTACAACCAAGTCTTGATGTTGCCGAACCCACTCATTCATTGTTGTAATCGCTTGCTGTGAAGCCTTCCGATATGCCGCGTATAACCGCTCCGTCTGCTGAAGTAACTGAGGGTCATGTTCCAAATCGGTTGGCGATACTTCGTGCCACGATTCTCCGGATTTTTTTGCATCCGTTATAAGAGCTTCAATCTCGTCCAGTACATCAATCATTACCGTTAACTGAAAGAAGCGCATGCCTCGTCTGATGCCATCCCAGCTCCGCAGATCAATAATATTATACGCTGAGAACCAATAAAACTCTGCCAGACTTGTGGTGTGATTGTGATATGAGTAAAACAGGTATAATGCTTGTTGCCCTTCGTTTAACTGTAGGTATACCTCTCTTTTGGCATCCATACTCTGCCCGCGGACGGAGAGCAACATCGGTTCAATACACAGCCAGCTTAGTTTTTGCGAATCTAAATCCTCTTTTCTGATCTCGGCCTTCATTACAAGCTCCTCTCTATTCACTGTTTACTTGTATGTGGTTCGAGCTTCATCCTGATGTCCATCTATGTTGCCTCCCTACCTCATACTATAGTGCAAAATATGCTGAATACCGCGGTTGCCCATTCGGGTCAATCCAAGGTCAAGAAAACCAGATTTTACATACAACTGATATGCCGACTTATTTGCCTCATTCACAGCAAGAATGATTTCATCGACTTCTGGGTGAAACTCACGTACCCAATTAGGCAATTGCTTCATGGCATCCAATGCATAACCTTTCCCTTGATATTGCTCCGAGATCGACAGCGCACGAATGAGTATTTTGTGATCCGATTCCGCTGGCTCCACGTATTCTGACCCTTTATGTAAAATAAAGAACCCTACAGGCACAGCCTGCTGTAAAATAACAACCGGATTTTTGTCCGGATTCATCATAGCCTCTTCGATCACCTCGGCAGGCAATGCCGTGAAGTGAACTTGTTCATTTTTCAGCGTAAACCGGGTTAAATCCTGATAATATCGTTCTTCATAATGCACCAAACAAATACCTTGTCCCATCCTGTTTCCCCACTTCCTGTCTTGCTATGAGGTCTTGCTTTACATTAATCGTTGTTGCTACAGTTAGGCTATCCCCAAAATATAATCGTTACCAACCCCCCTTCATTATTGCATACCTCGTAGTCGAAGAATTACACTATCACTTGCAAGGGAACCGCTAGTAGGGGTTTGAAGTCTAACTACAAGATCACTACCTTTTTGGACAGTTCCAACCTTTGGAATGATGATGGTAGGAAGATCAAACCAAGTGTCTTGATAGACCAAAGCGCTCCCGTTAAGGGTGCGTTTGTTGTAGAATGCATCGAGATCGGGGCTGTCAAAACCATCCACACGGAAAGTTAGCCGTTTTCGATCCAGATATTTATTTGGTGCTTTGTTATAAACTTGTTCACCTTTGAAATATAGGATGTAGCTATTTTTCTGGTCTTTAACCATCAAATCAGTGATGCTCTGTCTGCTATTTGACCATTTCAATGTATTGATATTAGGTAACAGTGAACGGTTGGGATCGTTGGGATCAGCAAGGTCGATAGCAACAAGCGCGTCGAGTTTACCTTGATAGAGCCCATCCTTCGACGTAATCGTCATTTTACTCTCATCCCACATTTCCTCTACAGACGCCTTACCCGCACGTTTTACATCAGATTCTGGCGTTACCCACATCTCTGGCATCACCGTGAAGATGTTCGTACCATGCCAAGCGATCTCAGCCTTACCGACTGCATATTTATCAGTGTCCAAGTAAGTACCCGTGTTTTTAGCAAGAATACGCTCGATCAATACGACAGCTTGTGCACGAGTTGTTAAACCTTTAAGAGCTAGTTCACCTTTACCGACACCTTTAATCAGGCCCGCTTTCGTTGCCAAGTACATCCATTTGTCATCCTCTTTTGTCGTTTCACCAATCGCACGAGCTGCCATACGCGCCATTTCTTCACGCGTCATCACTTTGTTCCATCCAGCATCATTGTTTGAGAAATCTGCATTCGTATACAATCCAGCTTCGGTCGCAGAATTCACGTATGGAGCGTACCATTTGCCCGAATCGTTTTGTACATCAAGTTCCATAGCCGCAACGACCATTTTGGTGAATTCAGCGCGCGTTACGCTGACATCGGGTTTAAATGTTTCGTTCGCATAGCCATCGACGTATCCTTTCGATACAGCCTTTTGAACAGCATCGTAAGCCCAATGGCTTGATTTAAAATCAGTGAATTGTATCGATGCTGCTGAAGCTACCGTGACCGTTTGAACGTTTTGTAGAATGCTACTTAGCATTCCCAAAGTAAGTGCTACTGCCAGCGTAATTCCAGCTCTCTTAGTGAATTGTTTTCCCATAATAATCTCTCCATTTTATTTGATTCATTTGATTTAGTAGAATACTTATTCGAATTCATTAATCGGTTGCATCTAACTATAGGTGAAACTTGTTTTTCGGAACTTTACAGTGGGAGAAAAGCGCTCTATATTTTTCATCGTTTTCACTGGCTATTGCGTTTGCTCTGTCCTGTTTCGCCCACTTCCTGTCTCGCTAGGTTTCCAGATGCTCATATACGTCCCATTCTTTGAACATCGTACTCAAATCCGAAGCAGTCTTCTGGATAAAAGACGATATAGAGTCCATCGTTACGATATGTAAATCATCCTCAGGCTCGTTGTCCCGATTCATGAAAAAATCTAGCTTTTCTCCCCTATACTCGTACACCTCCTGTGCTGTCAGGCCACCAAACTCATATGCCTTTGCTGTCATCAGCTGATCTAACCATCCCGAAGCACCAACGTATTCACGCAGGATTCTGAACTCCAGCTTTTTCACATCATGGGTGTACACACTTCGTCCATTCGGGTCAGCTTCGTATGGTGGATAAATCTGATATGTCCACTCTCGATCCGTATAAATATGAGCAACGTAACCACATAAGTATTGCGAAAATTGAGGGTCCTGCTTCATCCGATGTCTGTTTGATTCAATAACTTGCTGATAAAACGCATCTGTAGGGAATTCATGTTCTACAGCCATCAGATGAGTTTTTGCCTTTTCACTGCGTATGTTCGTTCTCACATGAATGGAATCCGGTGCTAAACTCCCCAGCAATAGAGACGGAGATGGGTGCGAAATGATTTTGGCTGCAACTGCAAAATGAACCATTGGCCAAGGCAATTTAAGCCCTCCTTTTATCCAAAAAATGTTATGATTTCAATGACGAAGCAGCGTGGCTTCACCTTGCAGCAGGTCGATAAATACAGGCTGCTGAACCTTGTTGATGACTGACAAATCGATCTCATCCAGCTGATGAAACACAAGATGAAGCGATTCTCTTTGTTCATCTTCAAACAAAAGCGTTCTATGATCCTCAGCCATGCGTCCAGCCAACTCTGCAGTAACATTAAATAGAAACATGACAAATACGACTTCATTCCCGTCAGGATATGTATAGTTCATTCTTTCGCCCGTGTATATCGCGGCCAATTCGTAAGAGATCACCTCCAAGCCCGTTTCCTCTTTCACTTCCCTGATCATCGTCTCTTCGATCTGCTCACCGGCCTCCATACCGCCCCCAGGTAATCCCCAATCTCCGTAATCCGATCTTCGTTGAAGCAAAATTCTCCCCGCATGGTCTCGAATAATAGCGCCGCCTGTTACGATAATACGTCTAGTCATCGCTTTCCCCTCTTTCAACAGATCATTATACGCCAAAATGTATAATACAACGTCCGGTCTCGGCAGCATACTTTGTCATGACTGCAAGCTTGCTCAATTGATCTATTAAATCGGTTTTGTCATACACAAGCTTCTCATCGCGTCCCTTCCCCGTGGTTACATCGATGCAATAATTCCCTGTAAGAACAATAGGGTCAGGAGCAAGGCTAAGTAACTCAATCCATGATCGTATAATTTGCTGAAACTTCAACAGGATATCCTGTCCAACAATAACGGTTATCCCATGTACATTCAGTCCTGTATTTCTTGTGTCAGTACTCGGATTCCATGTGTCTAACCAACGAAGAGTATCATGGATGTAAGATATAAATTCATCCTCAAACACAACCTGCTCTACTACCCCAAGCCCACGTTTATATACCTTTCCATCAGAGTCCCAAGAGTACGCATCCATCAAATTTTCTTTGAGAACGGTTTGATCTTCAACAACAAATTGATGATTTGGCATTATGACTTCCTCCCAATAACGGGCTCACTCATGCTGTCTCTTCACATCTCTCCGTACACACCAAGAAACAACAAGCGCAACGGAACTTATAAGCGGTAACCAAGCCATCCAGCCCATAATAATGAGTATAGGTGCCAGCATCAGAATGACTCCGAAAAACACCATCAGACGTAGCTTTTTACTAATGCCTTTGGCCGTCCAGATCAGCCCCGTGCAAGAAAGTACGATCAATAAAGCAATGTAGTATCCATCCATCCTGCTTTTCCCCCTTTGAGAATAAAATTAGCATTTTGATGAACAGTAAACTCCGTTTATAACATTCGTTATCCGATCAAGTAATCGACCACCGGGTACGAGATCACATTGCGATCCCTGTATGTGGAGGATATGGCCTCGGAATGTGTGCTAAGAATGCCGTTTTGTAACATCACGGGTCTGAATCCACGCTCCATGGCACCATTGTATGTGAACAGGACACACTCTTCTGCGGCAAATCCGGACACGATGAGCAGTTCAACGTCCAGATCTTTAAGTGTCTGCTCGAGATCGGTTTGCCAGAATGCATTAGAACTCTCTTTGGTGATCGTAATATCTTCCCCATCCACATCAATCTCGGGAATAACCTGATACTGCTCAGGTTCTGCTCCCTCCATGCCTTCCACATCTTGAACATGGACGACCACATGGTCATTGGAGCGAAGGACGTTCGCGACATGATTAATATATTCGCAGGCATGGTCTATGGCCTTCTGATCCATCTTTTGACGCACAATGCTCTCTTGCATATCCACAATTAACAATCCTGTTTTCATCCGATCTCTCCTTCTAATATCCAATCGTTTAATTCGTAGTTCTGCCTGTCGTTATCCAGTTAATCATCCCTAAACAATTCATGCAGCATTCGATCCCGATTCTCCAAAAAGCTGCGAGTGATCTGATAATGATCTGTATCCTCATACAACATCTCGTGAATATGTCCGTCGTCAAAACTTAAAATATTGGCCCCCGGATACCCGAGCAGAATGGGCGAATGTGTCGCAATGATAAATTGCGAAGTACTCGACAAATCGTGAATAATTCTCAGCAACGAAAGCTGCCGGGCTGGAGACAAAGCAGCCTCTGGCTCGTCAAGCAGATAAATCCCCTTGGAACTGAAGCGGTTGATGAACAAGTTAAGAAAAGACTCCCCGTGCGATTGCTTATGCAACGAACGCCCTCCATAATATCGAAGCGATTCCGGCATCTGATCTACATGTGATGCAAATTGATAGAACGATTCCGATCGCAAGAAGAAACCGTTCGCCATTTTAGGCAACCAGGCCAGTCTTAGATAGTCCCCTAACGAGGACTCTGATGCATGTGTTTCAAACACATTATTACGCCCGCCTCCGGCGGTATTAAATTCACATTGATGAGCGATGCCTTCCAGCAATGTTGATTTTCCTGATCCATTTTCACCAACAAAAAACGTAACGTTATTGCTAAACGCCAGTCGCCCCATGGAATGAATCGACGGGATACTGAAGGGATATTCCCCAGGTTGCTCAATCTTGTCTGACATTAATTCAACACTTCGAAGATACATGATCTACCTCCTGCCATAGGTTCATTAACGTTCATCCCCTATCTCCATCGTACCCTATAATCCAATATTTTGGAAACCGCATCAACTGAAAAAGAGCGAGCCCGTAGGCTCACTCTTTAAGTTCCTTTTCCATGTAGCTGTACACACTTGTTCTCGAGCAAAGCACCGTAGTTGAGAGCTAAACGGATGCGCACAATCCTTAGGCTAATTAAAATACAAATCTTCGCTGTGCCCAGTAGCTGAAAACAAAAATTGAGATTTCCGTCAGAATTTTAGCTGCCATTAGCGGAATGATCAGTTGTTCATAATACAAATATAACAAACCGTAGTTTAGTAGTAGCACAAGCACCACAAGCGAGAAATATTTCGGTAACGACTGCCCGATCTTGGAGCCCCTACCTGCGGAAAATACATATTTGCGATTCATGGTGTAGTTGAACATGGAGCTACATAGCCTTGCTGTTACGACGGACAAGAATAGATGGTGTGTGAAATACTGCATGATAAATAATAATCCAAAATCAATCAGAGCAGATAAGACAGAAGAAGTACTGAACTTCAGAATGGGCATGTAGATACGAAACGAGTCTGCCAAAGGACGGAAATGGGAGGATTCATTGTGCTCCAGATAGACCGTATCAATGAATTCTTCTGTAATCTCATAACCTTCCTTATGTGCGGTTAGCAGCATGTTCATCTCATACTCAAACCGTTCTCCGGGAATTAGGCACAGCCAGTCCAGCATCGCATATGGAAAACCACGAAGTCCCGTCTGTGTATCATATACCTTACTGCCTGTTGTCAGCGAAAATACAGTACGTGTAACACGGTTACCGAAACGACTTCGGGCAGGCACCTTACCTGTAAAGCGACGGCTTCCTAATACGATGCCGGGGCTTGTCTGCGCAAGCAGTGTCTCAAAGATGCTGCGGATATCATGTGGCAGATGTTGCCCGTCACTATCTGCGCATACGACTCCGCCTTGCGGGCCGTGCTCTCTAATATACTGAAAACCGGTCTTCAGCGCCCGGCCTTTGCCCTGATTGACCTCATGTGTCAGCACTGTACAACCATACGCTTCAGCTGTCTCGAAAATTCCGCGGTATTCACCCCCGCTGCCATCATCCACGATAACAATAGGCCCAAGCTTAAATGTCTGCAACTGCATAACCAGATTCAATAAACGAACGTCAGGTTCATAGGATGGAATAAGGATCGTCATATTATTGTGCCTCCGTTAGATACAGAATGTCACTTACGCCACGCTCCTGATTACGTCCCAAAGGATTGTTCACGACCCTGCCCATAAAATACATGGTGGATGAACCGCCGCCGTCCAGGTTATACGCCTCTGTTGCACCCAGGTCTTTCATCGTCTGGGCAAGTTCAGCCAGCGTCATACCCCGGCTGTCATCTTGTCTTCCATCGACTACAACAAACACATAATGGTTCGGCGCAATCATGCCGATGGCTGTTCGGGGATTCGCATCCTGAATGGAGCGATTGCCAAAGTTATTGTCAATTTTCACACGACTGAAATCACTGGTAATTTCACCGTTCTGCACCAGAATCGGCCCAAAGGATAACGTATTGGTCACTCCTTCTGCCAGCAGTTCAGCAGAAGAAATATTATTTTCGTTATACGTTTGAATCGTCCCGTCATTGAACAGTGCTAACGCATCTCTGGTCGGGCTATCACGATATAACACGCCATTACGGATAATGACACCATCATCACGGAATCCGTAATAGTCACCGTTTATCGCAAAGATCGCGTTGTTTGTTTCAGCAATCTCTGATGTGTCCTCCGTGATATTGGTGCCAAAGCTATTGTCCGCCAGCGCAGTTCGTAGGTTGCTCGCGTCCTTCACCTGTACATCAGCCACATAATACGTAATCTGATCCGAGCCGGAGCCTGCCTGCACCTTATGAATCTGGATCTTTAGATCGTCACTGCTGTAATTCCAGTCATCCGATGTTGCATGCACATCCGCTGTAGTCGTAGTAGAGGTGGTATCTGCATTTCCATCAGATGCAGCATCCTCACTTGAACGAGTAGTTGCCGCGTTATCATCTGCCACAACCACCTGTACATGCCGAATCAAATATCGGTCAGCCAGACTGTACAGAATGCTTCCTATAACAATTACAGCTACAAGGGTAATCGTAAGCCACCTGCGTTTTTTTCGGGAAACAGGAATGCTATGTTGTTCTTTCCGGTTTGGCTTTTTTAAGAGTTTGATCATGTATCCTTCACCTCTCCAGATTCAGTTACGTTCTAATGCCATATTAGGACCGTTAACTTAAATGAATCTGAAACGAAAGAAGTAAGATGACCATCAGTTTATCTTTAAATTTAAAGAGGCCTCCCGTTTCCGTTAAAGGAAAGTAGAAGACCTCAAAGTTGAAATTGGATTTACCTATGCAAACAACGCATCGTACGCTGGACAAGGCCGGTTTTTGAGAAAATCTGTTAGGGCAGCGGGCTGCTGCGTATAGATATCCTTCAATGACGTACCACTATAAATGTTACCAATGACTACCGGATGGCACAGCTCACAGATCAGAATATCCCCGTTGCCATGCAAGTGTAATTGTTTCGTACCATCCACACAGTTCGAGAAGTACACTCCAGGTTGTTCACGCAGATTCAATTGTTCGGCAAACCGATCCATACATGTAAAATAGAGCGTTGTATCCGGCTTTTTATGTTCGATTAATGCTGTGACCGATTGAACCAGCGACTCCTTGGAGACAATCTGGCTCCAGTCGGTATGTGGCATCTTGATGCTGTTCTGAATCTCATGAATACGCACACCCAAGTCGTAAACTTTATCGCTGATCGCCTGCATATTCTCCTGATTCCCTTTAAATAGTAACGTTTCAAGCACTGTTTCCAAACCGAGCTCCGTGCACAGACGAATGTTTTGTTCCAATCTCTCATACATGCGCGGGTGCACACGATAGTAGGCGGCATACGACTCCGCGTCAGTGTAGTTAAAAGAAATATGGATGTTGGACAAGCCGGCATCCCGTAACGCCATGATTCTTTCCTCTGTCAACAGACTGGCATTGGTGTTCAGCTGTGTATCGATACCATGTTCCGCACAGTACGTTACAATGTCCCAGCAGTCCTGGTATTTCAGCGTCACCTCGCCGCCTGACAGCCGTACCCGCTTGAGATGTGGAAGCTCACGAATAATGCGGATAACCTCTGAACTGCTGATGCACTCCCCATCATCTCGATTGTATGCGCAACAGTAGTCGCATTTATAATTACAATTCGAAGTCACCCCAACCTCTAGCCCTTCGAGCCCATAGACGCCGGGAGTCTCCAGTTCAAGCGCTTTGTATTTGTTGCTGATCGTCATAACCCTTCCCCCTACTTATCTTTCAGCATTTCAGATCCACGTCCTGATAACCTGAAAATTATAGTGGAAGATATCCGTAAGGGCTATGACATTATGTACGTTCAAGAAGGATTAGGCCTAAGAAATTCTTCTTATAAGATGCCTCTATAAGCCTGTGGTATCAAGGCCACAGCCTATTCCTTTGCCAATGTCCTTCCTGCCATTTATATTGAACGCGTATATGTTTCCGATCAGTATCCCCCTGCCAAAACTCTACCTCCTGTGCATGAACAGCATATAACCGCCAATGAGACGCAGCAAAATCAGGGTTCTCCTGAAGTCGTTTCTTCTGAATTTCAATGGAACCATTCAACTCTTCCTCACTATCCAATAGCTGACTTTGGCGCTCCGTCATAGCTACTGCTTGGGCTCCAGGATTGCGTTTCCGGAAGTCCTTTGCCCCTGCTTCGTCTCCTTCATCTTGAGCAATTCCCCTGATTCGAATCTGTCTTCCTAATGAAGGCCAGTAGAAGGTAAGTGCCACCCGTGGATTATCCTTCAGCTGCTGGCCTTTTCGACTGTCCAAGCTGGATGCAAAATAGAAGGTATCCTGAATCATGTTTTTCAAAATTAAAACCCTCGCATCTGGATAACCATGTTGATCTACGGTAGAGAGCGTCATGGCATGGGGCTCTTTTACATTATTTTCGATAGCCAGTCTTAACCAATCCAGAAATAACTCTCCCGGCTGATCCGGCAGCTGTTCCATATTCCAAATGGGGAATGGTCCAGATAAAGATGTTAAATGATGCAACAGGTCTTCCGGTTTACTGCTCATCTGCCTGCCTCCTTACTTCTTCAGTTCTATATCGAGATACTGATAGCAACATGCAGAAGCTTAGCTGCTTTACGGTCTCCAATGAGGAATTGTATTTGTGTCTAGTATACTCCATCCATTCTTTGTTTTCTCAATCGTATGAATACTCGTGTTATCAATGGGATAAAAACTGGACGTATTGCTCCATTCCTTGTTAGCAAGCACATAGTGAAGGATATTAATCACCCCACCGTGGGTCACCAGCAAAACATTCGATTGGATTCGCTTCTCTTCGAGTTGAATACAAAGATTCTCGAATGCATTTCGTATTCTAGTATAAAAATGAATCGGACTTTCTCCGCCCGGAAAAGCAGTATCCATCTTGAGCGTATTAAAATAAACTCCAGGATACTTTTCTTCCGCTTCCGCATGGAGCATACCCGCCAATTCACCATTGTTCATCTCACGCCAGTCGGCTGTATAGATGCCTTGGATGCCCAATGACTCTTCAATCGAGTTGCTGGTCTGCATCGCTCGGGGGAGATCACTGCTTATCACCGTTTGAATATCATACTGCTCTGCATGTTTATACAGATACATTCCTAATGCTCTGGATTGAATAATACCTGCTTCAGTAAGTCCTCTTTGGCTCCAACCGCCCCGATAACCTTCTTCATCTGTACCATGCCGAACCAGAAAAATCTTCATTGTGTTCTGTCACCTCTCACTGTCTCATCATTTAGCGAACAAACGTGTTCTTCACACGTTCAGATTTCCTAAAATACGGAATCCAAATTGCACAAGCAATGACAGAACGTGCAATGTCCCGAATTGAACTTCCATCTTCGAGTTCTCTTGCTATCGGAATCTGATAGAGCAGCAGATAATCCACAATTCCAACTGCGAGGCTTAGACTGTAAAAAATAATCATCAGACGTGGAAGCATTGCTTTTTTCCGATAGAAAGAAACAATGACGTACACTGTAAATACCAGAAACATTAGGTTGAAAACAGTTTCAAAAATAATTACTGGAGCCCAAAGCGGGTGATACAAGCCTGAATCCTTAGCAGTAAGAACCTCCCATGTCTCTGTGTTTAATATGGTTAACATAGATTGGTTGATCTGTACCAGGAGCATAATTAGTGTGAACCACAACCCAATCTGGATAAGGATCAGCCAGCCTCCGAGCCCAGACACACCAAGTGGGCGGTGTTCTCTCATTGATTCTTGAAATGCTTCTTGTAGAGGTTCTTGCTGCATTTCTAACACTTCCTTCTCTCATGTTGTTTTAACCGCTGCTATTCGTTTCCATATGTATAAATACTTTGTAGGTTTCCTTCCTATTTCTTGCTCGAAAGCTAACTACCCCCCTATAAAAATTGACACAGCTTCCTTATTGTACTACAAGAGAGAAACGAGGCATACCCGTGACTTCCTCAGCTCCTTTTTCGGAATCGTTATACTTTCACCATGTTCCGTCCAGTCTGTACATGTCATAATTCAACATAACAACAGCAGTCGAAGATGCTGCTTATGATTGTTTACAATAATGAAGGAGGATTTATCCATGCCTGATCCAAAATTAACGTTACTGCCTTTTGCCGATATTTCCAGTTACACCGAGGGTTTCGAAATCGTCTCCGTGCAGTGGGGACACGATGGCCTTGCATATATATTACTTATTAATCAAGTCCCTGAACGAAAACAAGGCATGTTTGTGCAAACCAAACTAAAGAAGTCTTACACATACAAAGTGCTGATTGTATCGGATGAATATGTCCAGGAAGTCGTCATCGGGGGACAACAATATTACTATCATTACGTACAGCCCTTACAAGAACATCTGCTGCTCGTTGGTGCGCGCTGCACCTATTACGGAAACAATCAATATGATCTGAATGCCAAAGTGTGTGATATGGAAGGCACAACGATTCGTGAATTTTTGCTAGGAGACGGGATCCAGAGTGTACAGGTGACCAAACGCGGAACGATCTGGACCAGTTACTTTGATGAAGGTATTTTTGGCAACTATGGCTGGGATCAGCCCGTTGGAGAGAGTGGATTGCTAGCTTGGGACGCATATGGGAATGTACTCTATAAAAATAACAGCGCCGACATTGCCGACTGTTACGCACTCAATGTGGTGAACGAAGAAGAAGTCTGGTTCTACTATTATACTGACTTTAAACTCGGCTGTATTTCAGGAGCAATCCAACCGGAGTCTCCTCGAGTGAACTTCCTGAATCCGGAGATATCAGGTTCCTCCGGTTTCTGTACGGATGGATATCATTTCCTGTTTGATGCCGGGTACGAGAAGCACGGAACATTTATTTTCAAGAAAATGCAGAAGTCTGGTAGCCTAACCAAGGGAACGAAGTTCACATTGTTGAACGAAAAAAAGCGCCCCTTCCAACAAGCACGACAGGATTTCCGCCAGGATCACCTGCTGCTGAGTGAGGGAAACTTGCTGTATCAAGTAACGATGGAAGAACTGTTATCTGTTGTAGAGTAGCTTCTAATGAGCTGAGGAATGAGGTAATCGATTGGAAAAAAGCTTAAAATCATGACTTAAAAGACAATCCCTCTTCCTCCAGCGATTTACGCAATATGGGCATAGATGAGGGCCCGATACCATGCAGCTTTAGAATTTCATTCTCCGTATACTCGGCAAGTTTCGGTAAAGTCATTATTCCTTCTGCTTCAAGTGCTCGTCTTACGGGAGCAGAGAGTAGACTCATAACCCCCTCCTTTGGTTTCCCTTCCGTCTCACACTTGGGGCAAGTCGAACAATCACTTTTTTTAACAAAAGTATGTCCCTTCTCACATGTTCGCCGTGTTCCTTTATTGGTTGTCATTTGGACTTTCCTCCTCTGTAACCTCTATATCCGTGAACCGTTTTAATTTGGGGAGAGTTTTCTCCAAAAACCTTTCTTTATTCCTAATCTGGATATATAGCACCATGCCATCTGGAGCTTCCAGTTCAAAACCATGTTCTTCTATATAGGACAGATAACTATTGAACTGCTCGGGCGCAGTGCCTTTACTAACGATAGCACAACTAAACCAGAAATCCGTTAATTCTAGAGCATTAATGATCTCTTCTTTTGTCTGTAATGCATACCATATTACATTCTTCAAATGCTGAGGTATATCGACATGCTTCAGCCACAACTTATTTTGAAATTTCACTCGTGGATAGATGAAGTTCTGTACAGCTTCTGGATACTCTTTCAATTCAAGAAAGTCGTGAGCATATTCATATAACAACTCCTCAATTTCATGTATTAATCCAGCATCCATGTCGTTCAGTTCCTGCTTGCGAAACTCTTCTATCCATTGTTCATTGGTTAGGTTTGCTTCTTTATTGTAGGATTTACGCTTTAATAGATCAGCCACTCTTGCTGTCGTTTCGTAATCGGGACCCCAGAATACACCCGCATGGAAATATTCTACATTCATTTTCGAAATCATTGCTTTATACGGATCTTTTGTTTCGTCATACTCTATGAAATTAAATAATATCTCTTCATCGTCTTCCTTGAAGGCTAAGATGAGTTCAGCTATTTCGGCGTTCGGCCCGTAGCCTAATTCATAGCCGATCTCCAGTCTGATCGGGTTCGATTTTAGAAATAGTTTCAATGTTGCACATCCTTCTTTATCCGTTGAGATATGGGCTTTCTCCCGCAGAGATTGTATAATACCTTTGATAAACAAGTGTACTAGAATGAAATTTAATTTTCAGGAGTGTGTTTAATGGATTTAAAAGAAAAGCTGCTGTTGATACAAGAAAACGAATATCAAGCACCTGCAGACGCCTTCGAGTTGGTACAAGAAATGTTACATAACATTGGTACGTTGGACGCACAACTGCGTGATGAGTTGATCTATACAACCTTATCTCACTGGATTCCTGGCAGTACTCTAACTACATACGAATTAGAACATATTTTAACCACCGTTTTAGATCATAGGCATTTGCTTTATCAACTGGGGGAAGCCCAAGCTGATTCCGTATTCACACGTTCTTTTTCCATGCTGGTTATCCCTCTTCTTTTCATCAGACACACAGAATCGCCTTTCCTGTCAAGTGGGCGCATTCATCAGATCAAAGACGCTGTCTTTCACAATGTACGAGAAGAAAGGGATTATCGCGGATATGATGAAACCAAGGGTTGGGCACACGCTATAGCTCATGCTGCTGATGCTTTGGAGGATTTGGCCCAATCAAACGAATTGCATGAGGCTGATTTAACAACGATACTGGATCTGGTATATGAGAAAATAACGATTAGCGAACGGGTTTACTCCGATGGCGAAGACGAACGAATGGTGAAACCGGTCATCTGTATTCTAAATAGAAACATTCTTAGTCAGAAATATATTCAAGAATGGATTCAACGTTTTGGTACGGTGGAGAAGGACACCGAATTCCTGCCTGCATTCAGGCAAAAAAACAACATTAAAAACTTTCTAAAAAGTCTTTACTTCAGAATTAGACATAATGCCGTCCATGATGCTGCCTTATGTTCAACGATTGAGGAAACGTTATATAAAGTGGAACCAGTCTATTATTCATCCTGAAGGATATGTCAAAGCCCATATGTTGCAAAAATAGTTGCATACTTTTTCTCAAAGATCGCCCAGCGATTTTCGACTCCATATTTAGCGTGCAGTAGTTGTAGATATTTCTGAGCAGTCGTCGTATCACCATTCTGTAGCAGGAAGTGAAAGGTTTCTTCACTCAAATGCAGTGCTGTTCTTTTCATATAGTATTCCACAATATCCCTAGGGCTGGTTATGTTCCGCATATATTCCACAGCTTCTTCCAGATGGGAGAGAAGTTCTTTTGAAAAGGTGACTAGGTCGGTGTCAGGTGTCAACGAGTAGCGGTCTGGAGCAGATGGGACAATCTCTTCAATCCGGCAGGTGAAATGAGATTGCTCCTCCATCGTTTTACCGCCTGATATCGTAGACTGCAGCTCCGCCAACTCCTTGGAATGAATCATGCAGTTAATATAGAAGCGAACGTGATTGGCTGTATTGCCGTGGGACTTCTGAATGTTGAATCCGTAAATAAGACCGCCTTCGACTCTTTGAAAATTCAGAGCTTTTTTGGCATAACCGTGACGGGCAAATAGAGGTTTTACTTCGTTCTTGATGATCTCTTTAAATAGCTCCTGCAATAGAACTCCCTCCCTCTATGCCTCGATTTTATAAAAATAAGGGCCGCACATCGATTCATGTGTATGTACATACGTCCATGTGAACGCCTTGTCAAAGATATAGATATCCTGTTGCTCATCAAAATCGGCTGCGACGACAGCGCTGGCATTCTCGTAGATCTGGACAAATTCTGTGTTCTGATACATCACATACAAATCATTTTTCTCCTCCGCATCGAAGGCTGCTCGCGCTGCCTCCCCTTCCAAACACTCCTGCTGTTTGTAACTGAACATATGCCATTTGTACTGGCTGTAATGGATCGCTTCTTTTAAAACATCATCCAGGTTATGTGCAAACACCTCATCCCAGCGCCGAATAATTTCCTCAGACTCCTCACAGAACTCAGTCACTTGTACCCTCTTGTCTGCGATCATCTTCTCATACATATATTTGCGGTACACCATTTCAACTCGTGAGTATGCCATGTTGAGTTGCCTTTCAGGCATCACATCCAACATCCGATTAATCTCTTCCCGAACCATGGGTAAACCTCCCTTTATATAGATACGTTTGTGGATACTGTAAAAAAATATACTTCAAAACTGAAACAACGCGCTGCGTCTACATCAGCCTTTATCATCTTTTCGCAGCAAATAGGCTAGTTTGTACATCTCGGCAATATCCTGCCGATTCTGATCCCGGAAACGCCTCACGGCTTCATCGATCTCTACGATCTCAACCAACACCACCTGCTCCCCATCCTCGGGATTGAGCGGTTCACCAACCAATTCCACTTCACCGTAACCAATGACTCTAATGAAATGTGGATGCGGAATGTGAGGTCGATACGGCTCCATGGCACAGGAAGTGCAATGAAACTGTCCAAAGACTTGGTAGCTTCGCAGCTCTGCCCCTAATTCTTCCATCAGTTCACGTTTCAATCCATCCATATAAGACTCGCCTGCTTCCAACGTTCCTCCGGGCAGTTCCCACAGCCCGTTATCCAGTTGAAACACGACACACTGTTCCTCGACAAACGGAATAATGCTCACATTACTCACCAATGTCTCGTCTACTTGCTCGCCCAACCGGAACTCCGCCTCTACAATTCCCCAATGGATCGACGTGCTCAGTGCCGGAAATTGTCCTGCATTTATGCTGTTCATCCGCATCCGATCCTCTCCCTATGAAATTCATGATGTTATGTAATCCATTCGTACCTTTAAGGTACACTCCATTCCCTTCCAATTATAGTCGAAAACACAAAAAGAAGGCCACCTTCCCCGCAGGAGCCTGTGACCCTCACATTTACATTCCTCTAACGCGCTACGAGCTTTCCTTTTTCCAAAAAAAGTACCCGGCTACAGAGCGGCAAAATCCGCTCATCATGCGTAACCATCACCGCACTCTTGCCCTGCTCCTTCACGAGCCGAGCAATCGTGCCTACAATATCCAGCCCGCGCTCCGCATCCAGGCTGGCTGTCGGTTCATCCGCCAGCAGCACGGCCGGATCATTCATCAGTGCCCGCGCAATGGCAACGCGCTGGCGTTCCCCGCCAGACAGCTTGTCGGTGTATGCTTTGCGACGATGAGACAGGCCCACCGTCTCCAACAGTTCACCTGCACGGCGCTTGGCTTTACTTTTGTCCATACCCGCAAGCTTCGCAACCACGAATAGCTGTTCCTCCACCTTCAGGTACGGAATCAGATTCGCACTTTGAAAAATAAATCCGAGCTGGCGCAGCCTTACATCCGAGATGTCTGTTTTACTTTTGCCCATAATCGAAGTACCGTCTAGCAATACCTTCCCATCCGTGGGCTCGAGCAGTGCCCCTGCAATAGACAGAAATGTACTTTTCCCTGAACCCGAAGGGCCCATCACAGCGACAAGTTCCCCTTCTGCGACCTGCAGATCAAGCTGATCCAGAATCGTGCGCTGGCTGCCACCGTCATCAAATGTCTGTGTAACACCTTGTAACTCCAGTCGGTTTCTCATGCTGCCGTCCTCCCAATCGCATCAAGTGCATCAATTTTGGTAACCTTCCACACCGAGAACAACGAACCCGCCATCGACATCAGAATGAATAACACACAGGTTAATGCAAGGGTGGAAAATCCTAATTGAAAAGGCATCGATGCAGGCAAAATGGACTCAAACAGCCGCACGAGCAGCACGCTGATCACCAGACTGCCCGCAGATAGCAGCAGCACTTGCAGCGAAACACTGCCTGCCAGATAAGCATTTCGGGTACCAATTGCTTTTAAAATGCCGAATTGACTGGTCTTCTGAATCGTAATGACGTAGAAAAATACCGCAAGCACAAATGCCGAGATTACATATAGAAACGCAATCATCATCAAAAGTGAGCCCTGCTCCTCCTTGTAACCCGGAATGGCGGATACCGCATCCGATTTGGTGATCATCTCCGTCTTAGGCAATGTAGCGCTCAGCTTGCTCACTTGAGCATCCGTACCTTTGACCGCGATGGCATTGTATACTGGCGCGCTCAGTGAACCAAATGGAGTCGGTGTACCGATTGCCGTTGTATTGCTCGTTGCATTTTCATTACCAGTAGCACCCGTGTCCGCTTTAGTGCTCACGCTTGTTCCAGCGCTCGCTTCAATCGCACCTGCTCCCGATTTTTCATCTACTCCACCTGTTGTAGGGGACGCCTGTACAGTACGTGATCCAGCTTGCAACGCAAGCCATTCCTGCTCATTCAGAAACACCACCGGCGCGTGACTGAACGATTCATTTTGCACAAAACCACTAACGGTCCACTCCGTCCCAGAGGCTTGATCCACCAGAACCGTGCCAATCGTGACGCCGGATTTTGCCAGCTTCTGATCCACCACTACCTGCCCTGTGGACTGATCGTTGATCGCTTTGCCTTCGGTAACGGTTGGCGCCAGCCAGCTTTCGGGGTTCACCATAAATAAAGTGACATCAATCTTCTTGATATCATCCGCCGGGCTGACTGTAGTCATTCGGACCCCAAGCGGTTCTGCATTGTCCTGCCCAACGACAGCACGCGCCTCATCCAGCTCCTGCTGGCCCACCTGTGAACGAGTGAATCGATGATTCGAATCCTGTTCGAGAACAAAGTGGGTTGCTGCCATATTTTTAATCGAAGCCGCGTTATCATACGACAGCCCCTGCGCAAGTCCGGTTACAAACAACACCAGAAACGAAACGAGCACCATGATGGTGGCAATCAAGGCGTATCGTCCTTTTGCAAATCTCATTTCCCGTATAGCCAAGTACATATGCTCTGACCTCCCTCTTGATAACCCAAGTATAGGAGGTGAAAATGAACGGAAAATGAATAACTCATTACATCTGCGGAAGGGTTACCGTAAAGAGCGTACCTTCGGCTGAACTGGACACCTCAATCGTCCCGTGATGAATGCGGATAATCTTCTGCACAATCGCAAGGCCCAGGCCGGTTCGACCAGAAGAACGTTCACGCGCATGATCCACACGGTAGAAACGATCAAACAGGAACGGCAGATGCTCCGCTGCGATTCCGTCTCCGGTATCCTGAATATGAACAATACACTCTTTATCCGTCTGCTCTGCCCGAATCTCAATGCTACGGCCTTTCGGCAGATGCTGCACCGCATTACCCAGCAGATTCATCCACACCTGCATGAGCAACACTTCATTACCCTTAAGCTCTATGGATTCAGATATGGACATGCGAAGTAACAGCTCTTTCTCCTCCAACTGCCATTGCAACACCTGAACCGCCTGACGGAATTGACCTCTGAGGGAGAAGGTCGTTTGAGTTTGGGTTATATCTTCATTTCCCTGTTCAAGCGAAGACAGTAACAGTAACTGTTTGCTCAGCAACGAGAGATGACGACTCTCCTCCTCAATAATCGATGCATAATGCTCCCGTTCCTGCTCCGACAATTCCCGATCCGCCACCAATTGGGCAAACCCCTGAATCGAGGTTAACGGCGACTGTATCTCATGGGATACGTTGGACACAAACTGCTGCCGAGCCTGATCTACCCGTTCCAATTCACGGCTCATCGTCATAAAATGCTGAGCGAGCTGCCCGATCTCGTCACGTCTTGCGGTATTTAATTTCAGATTATAATTGCCTTGTGCAATTCGTTTCGTCGCTTCGGATAGTCTTTCAATCGGATTCACCAAGTAACGGGTGCTAAATAGAAAGATCAGTACACTGATGCCAACCGTTAATGTTCCAATGAGCGCAAAGAAAATTCGCAGTTCCCCAAATTGCAAAATGATATCAGGACGCATGAACATAGCATATGGAGTATCACCCACTTGTAGCGGAACACCAACCGTATTACTTAATTGATTGTCAAAAAATCCGGTAATAAACGGTTGGCTCGGAAACTCGGCCACACCATGATACACTTCACCGCCCAGCACCAGGCGAATAGCCTGTTGATCCAGATCCTTTTCACGGAATTCACGACCGTAAAATTGATCATGCCCCTCACCATCTGTGACATAAATTTCATATCCAAGTGAAGCCGCATTATTCAGATACCTCTCCACTGTATCCGGCTGCTCTTCGGCAAACATTTTCATATCCATGGCGATGCCCACCAGCTTCTCATCATTAAATTCCTTGAGCTTGGCGTGATAATAGATGTTGGAGAAAAAGAAACCCAGCACACTGCTGACGATAATCACCGCCACCGTAATGAGAAATATACGGACGTACAACGTTCTCAACGCGATTTCACCTCGATCTTATAACCAATCCCCCGCACCGTCTGAATCACAAAATCATCTGCATACTCCGCAAATCGGTCACGCAGCCGCTTGATATGTACATCCACCGTTCGGTCGTCTCCTTCATAATCTACACCCCACACGAGCCGAATCAGCTCATCCCGCGAGAAGAGACGCCCCGGAAACTGCGCAAGCTGAGACAGTAGTTCGAATTCCTTCATCGGCAAAAATAAAATCGACTTCCCGTCACTCACCTCTACATTGTTGCGGTCAATCACAATCCTGTTCATACGAATCATATCGCTGGAGGTCCGATGATATCGACGAAATAAAGCTTTGACCCGATACACCAGTTCCTCAGGCTCAAACGGCTTGGTCACATATTCATCCGTGCCCCGCAAGTACCCTTCCTTCTTGTCCGCAAGCTGATCGCGTGCGGTCAGCAACATAATAGGAATGTCGTAATGCTGACGAATGTAATCACACAGCTCGAGTCCGTTCATACCTGGCATCATGACATCGAGGATCGCGAGATCGATGGAGGTCTCCTGTATCATTTTGATCGCCTCCAAACCATCCTGTGCTTCATGTACCCGATATCCCTCCTTCGTCATCACATGGCGCAGCAGCGCGCGAATATTAGCATCATCGTCTGCCAGCAGCAGATGTTTCATCTCGTTGTCCGCCCTTCTATAGTGATCCTGCCCCGATGGTAGCACAAACGAGAAGGCATTAGCCAGTGCAGTTACCAGTATAGCTGTCTGTGTCGATGCATGTTTATATTTGCTCAAATCTGGTTGACACTACTATGAGATCGAATTATAATAAACCCATAACATATGAATGATTGCTCATATGTTCACATTTGATACAAATCGTATTACAGATATGTTCAGCAACATAACCAGATGTAGCACGTAACGCGATATGATCACGCAACTTACATAACGGAGCAAAGCTCCTAAGGAGAGGATTTATCATGTCAGGACACCAACATAGTCACAATCAGGGGCACGACCATGGCCACAATCACACGCACGGTACGAATAACAAAAAAGTACTACTCTTTTCCTTCATTATCATTACCTTGTATATGATCGTGGAAGCCTTCGGGGGATTCATCACCAATAGTTTGGCACTCATCTCCGATGCCGGTCACATGCTCTCGGACTCCATTGCACTCGGAATTGCTCTGCTGGCATTCACATATGGAGCAAAAGCCGTCAATACGGGGAAAACCTACGGTTACAGACGTTTTGAAATTCTGGCAGCCACACTTAACGGAGTTACGTTAATTGCCATTGCGCTTTATATTTTCTACGAGGCCATTGGCCGTTTTATCCACCCGCCTGAAGTCGCAACCATGGGTATGCTGATCATCAGTACAATCGGATTGCTCGTGAACATTCTCGTTGCCTGGATTATGATGCGTGGCAGCGATACCGAGGGCAACCTGAACATGCGCGGAGCATATCTGCACGTGATCAGTGACATGCTGGGGTCTATCGGTGCGATTGCTGCTGCTCTGCTGATGATGTTTTTCGGCTGGGGCTGGGCAGATCCACTCGCAAGTGTCATTGTTGCGGTGTTGGTATTACGCAGTGGATTTTATGTCACCAAATCTTCTTTGCACATTCTCATGGAAGGCACACCGCCCAACGTGAATGTTAACGATCTTGTGCAAACCATCCAGCAGGTCGATGGCGTCAAAGGTGTGCACGATGTGCACGTCTGGTCAATCACCAGCAACCTGAACGCACTGACCGCCCATATCGTAGTAGATGGTACGATGGATGTGTATGCATCCGAGGTGCTTGTACAGAAGATCGAGCATCTGCTGGAGCACAAAGAGATCAAACATGTCACCTTGCAGGTCGAGTCGGAAAAGCATCTTCACGACACCTCGGTGCTTTGCACTGTAAAAGGTGACGCACCCGACGCGCACGCGCATCACCATCATTAATTTTAGTGCAGATTAGTGGATACTTGCTTATATTTGGATAAGGCAAAACAGGACGATTCCCGTAAAGGGGACGCCCTGTTTTTTATTTATTCACGTTTGTCCTAAATTCACTTTTGCCTTAATTCCCTTTTATCTTATGTTCACACTTGTTTTATAGTTTGGCTTTGGGTTTGAATTTGCAGCCTTTGCAGGCTGTTTAAACCGAGATCCACTCCAGAAACTCCAACCGATTCCCGAAGGGATCATTCAGATAAAAACGTCGTACTCCCTCATCTGCTCTTGCTTCATCATCTACGACCTGGATTCCGTGCTTGTGCAGATGTTCGCGTAACTGCTCCAGCTTCTGTACATGAAAGGCCGGATGGGCTTTGGAAGCGGGTACAAAATCATGCTGCACACCGATATGAACCTGATGTTCGCCACATTGAAACCATACACCGCCGCGTTTCTGCAACAGTGCGGGCTTTGGGATTTCTGTCCAGCCCAGAATTTGATTAAAAAAATCTCTAGCTTCTTTCTCGCAGCCTTCAGGAGCAGCCAGCTGAACATGATCAATACCGATGAAATGAAAGTTCATGTTATTCCTCCCCCTACCAAGTTTCATTTAGTGAAACTGAGTTTCGTTTTATAGTTCCATTTTATAGATATAATTACAATAAGTCCAGGGTATTTTCGGCAAACCACATCGTTATGTATCCAATCCAAATGCCACCGCCTAAATATCTATCTCATCCCAATTCAGAATTACATATCCTAATTGACACAGCAGAATAACAATATAACTGATATTAATGATCGTACTTCTCTTCAGATTTCTACTCTGCTTCTCATATTCTTCTGGGTCAATTGCTCCACGTCCGGCCCTCCATCCTATCCTCTGTTTCTGTTTCCGCAACATCACAAATTCCAGCACCCCGAAGGCTCCCCAGACCAATGTAAATAGTAACGACATGGCATTGACCACCGACAGCAACATGAGTGAACCCATATCCCAACCTTGTTCTATCCCCCATTTAAAAATCAAATTCACCATGATTGTCAAAGCAATCAGTCCAAAACCAATGTAGCTTAAATAAGGTGTAACCCCCGTTTCACGCATGTCTCGCATTTCTCTTTCTCTCCTTAATTTTCAATGTAATTCACCTGTAGTACATCAGCTTTTGCGCTTCCATCGCCAGCCCGAATGAAATGAGCCGATCTTTCATCGCTCGATATACATCAGGATCATCGAACCCTTGTGCCTGACTGTCCCGGATTAAACTAAACAGACCCACCTGATCTGCGCTCGATATATAGGACTTCAACTGCTGCTCCTGATCGTATGGGATCTCTTTCTTATGCCAGGGATGAGGCACTGCTTTCTGATGATCACTTACTAAACCCTTCCCCAGCGCAACACCAAGACCATCAAGTGTATCGATAATGACTTTACTGCGTCTGATATGCCGTGCTTCCTGAATGTAAGAGTAACCGTCAGGGATGGGCTGCAGATCAAATCGCTGCATAGCCAAGTCCCGAACCTTATTTTTTTCAAGGTCCCAACGTTTCCCGTCAAAGTACTCACTTTGATTCACTTCCTCCGTCTGTTCTTTCACAAAGTTCAGGTACTGTTGTTTCGATTCAAATTCATTGAGAAGCAATCCCTCATAGCCTGAAAAGGCAAGAGTAAAAAAATCTCGGATATTGCTGGCGATGATTCTCGCATAGTTACCGAAATCCATAGGGTCTACTCGAATTACAGGCGCTAAGCTTAAATCAGAAGCTTGTCCAAAGTCCGTCAAAAATGAATAATGAATGCCACCCATGCCGGTATTGGCAAACACGATCGCATCCGCAGGGGAACTCAAATAACCCCCATGATCATAAGGATCGAATTGAAGAAAATAACCCGTGGGTGTCTCCAGATAAGATACTTCATGCTTGATTTCCTGCTCCCAATCTATTAAATCTTGCAACAGTTCAGGGATCTTATAAGTGCTCGTCATTACACTTCCTCCTCCGTGATGTATCATTGACAATGATTGTTGTTACATGGAACGATGTTCATTAAATCCTTGCTCAACTAAAACGTTAACGATCACCAGAAGCCTTATATGGCCTGTTTCGCCGCTTTTTATTTTCTAACGATCACCAGAGACGCTATTTAGCTGATTTTGATTCATTGTAGCGTATTTTTCAAGTTTTTGGATGAAATAAGCTTCCTGGGGATCGTTAGAATTCTGACCCCCTCATTTCAGAGCAAATAAGCTTCGTGGAGATCGTTAGAACTGAAGTTCCTACTTAAACCCTTGGCGATACCTGGTTTTAGGTGTCCGATTTTAGATTTCCGGTTTAGATGTATTGAATATTCTCTCCGTGAAGTATTGAATTGAATTGAAATATAAAAAAAATGACAAGGGCCCCGGCTTTAAGCTAGGGCCCTCTTCTTATAATCTTATAAACGTTTACACGATTCCTTTTATTCCGCCAGCACTCCAGCCGCCAAAATCCGATCATTAACCAGCGCTTTCAGGAAAAATAACTCATCGCCCACAGGTGCACGTCCCTGTTCTCGTTCAAACGAAATCATCGCGTCGTCCAAGGACGTAGAG
Organism: Paenibacillus sp. 2TAF8; assembly: GCF_052114825.1. Lineage (NCBI taxonomy): Bacteria > Bacillati > Bacillota > Bacilli > Caryophanales > Paenibacillaceae > Paenibacillus > Paenibacillus sp. 2TAF8. The sequence goes on along the minus strand of NZ_JBFRFN010000009.1, from coordinate 100,551 downwards.
CATACAGCTTGGCTGCATGCTGTCAATTGACCGAAAAACATATCCATTTCTTCCTGATCACAGATCGACTCATGCCCCAGCAGAAAATGGACTGCATCGTAACGCTGTATATCCTCAATCATAGGCAACAGCAGCCTCTGCTTATAATGGAACAATGAACTCGTCGTCGTAGAATAAGGGCTATCCCCAAGAAATAACGTCTTTTCGTCGGGAACATACACAATGGTTGAGTCGTCCGTATGTGTACTGCGGATTTGTTCCAACACACATATTTTGTTCCCCAGATCAAGCTGAAGCGAGCCTTCAAAGACCATGCCCGACTTGCCCAATATAAACGATTCCCTATCCGGTATTTCACGCTGAATAACTTCCATGCCATGCTTGCTAATCTTGTTGCTCTCTACATACTCAAGCAGCGCAGCATCATCAAAGGTATATTCTCGCCACTCATTCAAGCACTGTTCTGTTAGGCGATTCACGATCACTGTTGCATCTTCATATTCATTCAATCCCAGGAAATGATCCCAATGAGCATGAGTGATCACGACATATCGCACTGGTGGCACCTGCAATCGCCGAATTTCGGCCAGGAACTCTTTAGCATGCTGAACCGAATTGCCTGCATCGATGACAAGGCTATATTTTTCTCCGCATACCAGCCCAAGAACCGGTCTTTCTCGTGTATTATCGTTAACCATATAATAAATGGACTCGCTTAATGGTTTTAACATGTTAATTCTCCTCTTTGTATGAAGTTTGAGATCATAGCCGAGAAAAACCACATGTACCTTCACGTGCATATCATGGATTTTTCTCCGTTTATGCGTTTACCAATGGACTCACCTCTTTCCATGCACAATTTAGATGTATTCAACTATTATTACAATTCTGTTCAAACTCTGCATCAGAGCAGCATGCCAGTAACTACTCTTCCAAGCTTTGCAATGTAAAATAAAATCTTACGCCATTCGGCTTATTCGCTACACCATAGGACTGCTGATGCAGTTGGATAACTCCTTCACGATGGATAGCCCCAGCCCGGTTCCACCGGCCTGACGACTGCGAGCATCTTCCTCGCGGTAGAAACGATCCCATATCCGTGTCAGCTCATGCGCTGCAATGGAAGGCCCTTCATTTTCTACAGAAATATATACTTGTTCATGTTCACGATCATACCTGGTATCTATCCGAATCGTACTTCCTTCATTCCCGTTTCGAAGCGCATTGCTCACATAATTCAGCAGAACCTGCTGCATTTTCTCGGCATCGGCCCAGACATGTACCTCACGGTCACCTTGCACCTCGAATTTCATCTGCTTGGCCTTGGCGAGCTGTCTCATCTTCTCCACACACTCAGCTACAAGTTGATCCGCCGTAAACGATTCCATATGCAGCTTCACCGCGCCAGCTTCCAGCCGGGTCAGTTCCAGCATATCGAGCACCAGTTTTTCCATCCGATCGGCTTCTCGCAAAATGGTACGGATATAGCGTTCTCGTTTATTTTCGACAATCTGATCCAGAAGTCCTTCCGCATATCCCTTCACCACACTAATGGGTGTTTTTAATTCATGCGAAGCATCTGACACAAAACGTTTCTGCAACTCCTCCATCCGGCTTTTATATTCCATCTCCAGCACCAGTTTCTCATTCGTGAGCTGCAGCTCCTTCAGTGTACGATCCAGATTGGAAGAAAGACTGACGAGACTTTCGGACAGGCTACCCAGCTCATCCTTACTCTGGATCGGGGCCATGGCCGAGAAATCAAGCTTTGCCATACGAGCCGCATTGCGATTCAATTGCGTTATCTACGGGGCGAAGGCCGATCTGGATAAATGGATGAGCAACAGCAGTTTCCAATCCATCAAAGCGGTTAAAGATAAACATGTGCTGGTAGTTAATGATGAAATATGGGCATTAGGTAAAGGCCCGCTGTCGGGTGAAGAAATTCTGAAAGAGGCAATTCCTTTCTTTACAAAATAATATGGATTTCTTATCTGCAAAAGTAAAGCCAACCTTCCAAGCGAAGGTTGGCTTTATGTTATATGCCGTTTCCACAAATCCCACGCTTTAAGATAATCAGGCAAGTCCTGCGGATGATGTTTGTTGCTGAGTCCAATTCGGCAGTATAAATGCACCAGTGTTTCCTCCATCAATCTGGACTTATTCATAGTCACCTGTTCAAGATGCTCGAATACATCCCATAACATTACCGGGTCAAGGTCATCGGGTGAGGAACAAAAAGCATAGAGAAAGTCATAGAGAACCGGGCCGACCATCGGAGATGGGTCAATGACCCCAATCAGTTCCTTTTGCTTAAACACAATATTATGAACACCCGCATCCCCATGCAAAAGAAATCTCGCCGTCTCATCCTCATGAAACAGACGATTCACTATAGATTGAACCAGATTGTAGTCTTCCGCTGTAAGCACATCACCAAGATTCACTCTCGCCTCATCTATACTAATCTGATTGAATTCCTTCCATGTCTCGCGTGGATACTCCATTCTTCCCCATGGCTTTGTGTCTGGCAAACGCACATATGTATTAAACAGCTCTTTGACAAGCCGGGTTAACCAGGCTTTCTTCGCTCCCCCATGGTTATGAGTCTCACCTTCCATAAAGCTATATGCAAAATAAATGTGGTCCGAACTCGTAAAAAGAACCTTCGGCAGCAGTATCACTTCACTGTATGCATCCAGAAACTGGCATGTAGTATAAACTCGCTCAGGATCATCCCATTTCAGAATGTACTGTTCGCCTGAGCTCGCATGAAGCCTGAACACCCGACCAGCCGTCGTTCCCGACAACGGTTTTACTTCCACGATGTGTTCGTGAATACTGTTCTTTTGAAAAAGCTCGTTGATCTCCTTGGTGCTTGGGTTGATGTTTATCATATCTTTCTCCCTTTCCTTTTTCCCCTTCTCCTTTCTCCTGTGTTTCATCTAATTTTCGCAAGCAACTTCTCTTTCTTCTGGTCGAACTCATACTCTGAGATGATATTTTTGTCCCTTAAATCTCCTAATTGTAAAAGTTGTTCATGGACGTTAATCACTGGTTTCTTTAATTTATTTGCTTTTACCAGAACAAAAATCGAATAAGGTATGGCAAAAAACATCGATAAAAGTGCCATTACTGCAGCAGCACCTGGGTCTACTGGCCCCAAACTAAATATGATCAATAAAGTCATTGTGAATAAGACAATTGCAACGATGGATAATCCCTTCAAAATTCATTGCCCCCTAAAAGTTATGTAGTTCTCTTTCAAGCCTCGAACGGACTATCTGCACTCGTCACTTCCTGTATAATCACGATTGGATCAGAGATCAAACCAAGCTCCTCATCCTTCGGATACGTTACTGCAATGGTAGGCTCAGGACCCGCAAATGCCATCATTGACTCCATATCCTCCCACATGGTACACAGAAAAAAGTGGGCATAGGCTCCTTGCTCAACCACTTTCAGATATGCTCCGCGATTTCCCTTGACGGCAAGTGTATCTTTCACACCTGTTTCATACTCGTATTTCAAAAAAGCTTCCTTGTTCTCCAGTGGCACCGCTCCATGCCATGTTCTTGAAATCATACGCTCACTCCTTATAAATGAAATTTCCAATAATCCAATGCACTGCCTCCAAGATATCAGCTGCAATATAATCCGGCTCAGTCTGAGCCCACTTATCTCTGAATTTCGTTAACGAGGATTCCCCCCAGCCTGTTCTCACCATAATCTTCGTTGCTCCTACAGCATGCGCAGCAAGCATGTCTGTGTCGCCTACGTCTCCGATAACGATGCACATGGTCAAGTCTAAACCATGCTGTTCTGCAGCCTGATGTAACATGCCGGGTTTAGGCTTTCGGCAGCCACATTGTTCTTCATGTGGGCAGATGTAGGCCTGATCAAATCCGTATTCCTGAAACTGCTGTTCAAACTCCCGAACCGTTGCTTGTCCGCGTGAAATTCGGTGTTGATTGGTGAGTGCAAATACCTTCATTCCGTTTTGCTTTAAGAGCGTAATCGCTTCCTGCGCATTCGGATATAACTCAAAGTCTCTTGGATGAATAAAATGTCCTGTACCTCCGATCGTGCCATCTCTGTCGATAAAAACAGCCTGAACGTTTGGAATTGCAGTCATAAGGTTTGTTCACTCCCGATTTAAGTTATTGTTTTAACCACTATTCACTAACTTAAAGGTCTCACCGCTTCACACAGCTATTACACTTTTTCATCGATAATATGTTGACTGTCCTGGCCTTTCGTATGTTGAAACCTTCTGACTTCCGCGCGCAGTTCACGTACTTCCTTCATCAGTAGATCCAATCTTCTGGATGTTTTGGATGAATCCACAGCATAACGTACAACTGCTGCAATAATGAGCACGAAAATAATGAATACAAAAACGGCAATTAACGCTGTAAATAACTCCATAGTCGTGTACATCTCCTTGGTGTCTATGAACTTATGTGCCTGACAAAACATAATTCAATTCATATTATTAATAAATATTCAATTTAATTGTAACATTTTTCAACTCCACCCGTTGTCTTAAATGAAGGAGGATGAAATCTGAAATGAGGAGTGATTTATATGCCGAACTATTCAAACAGTACCAGTCCTCCCTGCATCTCTATCTCTACCGAATGTGTGGATCACAAGAAACGGCTGAGGAGTTAGTTCAAGAGACATTTTACAGAGCTATGGTATCGATGAAAGCGAAACATGCAGACTATGCCAGAGCCTGGTTATACAAAGTAGCCAGACATTTGTTTATCGATTGGTACCGGAAGAACCGCGGGGAAATGGAAATGAGCCGGGAATTGGAGAAACAAAGTGTAGAGAATACATATCGTACTCCTGAGGAAGTGCTTGCTGCTCGTGAACGGATAAAGCTCATTCAACAGGTCATGAAAAAACTGCCTGAACAGTACCGGACTGTGCTGCTACTTCGCGAGATGAATGAACTGTCTTACAAGGAACTGTGTGAGGTTCTGGATATGAATATGAGCCAAGTCAAAGTTACCCTGTTTCGTGCCAGAGCCCGATTTAAAGAAGAGATGTTACAGATGAAAGGAGAGAATGAATGATGTCCAAGTCAACGGAACCAGATGATCTGCATGTACTCCATGCAGATGATTTTGAACCTCAACGCCCGGAATGGAGTCATAAGCAATTTAGACGAATGGTATGGAAAACACGTTGGAAAATTTTCCTGAACGCAGGTGGCGTTCTATTTTTAATATTTATACTCTATCATGTCTATCTCACGGCTCTGCATATGTATTTCGATCAATCCAAGGTGCGGAACGAGTTCATGCGTTCCATTATTTCGGTGGTGGAGATGCATGGTGACGGATTGCGCGTCGAAAAAAGTCCCCATCAGACGTTTGAAGTCACTCCCTTTCTAACACAGAAGGCTAATCTGAAAGTATATCGCCTCGTCGGTTCATCGGAAGTGATCACTGGTGAGGTTCAAGCCGAACGAAGTATTACCGGTAAATTCAGTTACAAGATGAATAGCACAGGTGCTTATTTAAATGGGAACGAACCCGGTCCATTTTACCTTCCGTATGACTTGGTTGACGGCAAACCTTCCCATGAGGACACGGAGGAAAACAGCAGTTCCAAGCGACTTCGTAAAATAGATGACGGACATGTTGCCGAGATGTCGATCTCATTGAAAAATCTAAAATCGCCTGAGCAACTTATGCAGCTGCTCTCTAAATATGATGTCCGAGTAACAGCGATGCCGATCTATTCAGGAGAAATGCAAGAAAAAAATCTTTCCTATTCGAGAGCAGGAATGTTCGACTATAATGTTCCTCATCTGACTCTTAAACCGCTCTATGAAATGGAAGACGGCGGAGGGCGATGGTTTAATTATTTTCCTAGAGAATATGTAGATCAGAAGCTGGCACAGTCAGAAGGAACGATGCAGGAACAAATCCAAGCCATGATGTCTGATCTGGAATGGATGACCAGCAATCTCAGTTACAACGGTGTTGATTGGGATCAGCGACGACTTGCCTATCTGAAAAAGAATGGCATACAAGTGTATGGAGTTGTTGTAACAGGGCCCGTACGTGAATTGCAGAAGATTACCGAGAATCCGGAATTCCAGCACGTGCATCTGAACCGGGTAGAGATATGGAATTGGGATTAGAAATGCAGGGTTATAGTTAAAAAAAGAGATCATGCCTTTGTGCGAACAGGGATGATCTCTTTTTTTACATGCAAGAGTTACAAATAACGCAGCCGAAGCAAGAAAGATAAACACCATGCTGATTACATTTCGGATGGCCTACAGGAACGGTTGGTTCATATTCATCCTCTTCATCCGAAGAGATCCACTCCAGATATGACTGTTCGTCGATATCCTTTGCTGTAAACGTCTGAATTATCATTAGAAAATGTTGAAGTGTGGTATGGCACCACTCCTCACCAGGTTCATAATCCAAGAGATGCCACCCGCTTTTGTTCATCGCCCCATGAATTACATTGACCATAAACTGTTTCATAAGGGCCACATCCTTCTTTAACCATGGCATCTCATTTAATTCAAATCCGACCGTTCCTCGCCCCACTCTATTCTGATCTCTCTGTGCTAACCAAATCACAAACTCTTTTTCCCGGTTTGTCTTGGCGAGACGAGAGCCACTAAGAACCAATATTTCAATAAAAACCGAAGTAGCTGTGTTGGTCATTCGAAGAGATTCAATAGAATGTTCTGCTGATGACGGCAAAGATATCTCATTCATAATATCACTCCCTTTCAATCGGTCTCGGCGATGATATCGGTACAACGTACAATCAATTCAGGCATCGGTTCTCCGTCCATAAGAACATGCAATTCATACCCTTGATCGATTCGGTATAGCTCCTGGTATAGCCAGTGCCTGCTAATGATCTCACCTTCTTGCTTGAGAATTTCAGGTGCTGTCAGCGTAAGTTTATTGATTTCAGTGAAGCCACCCCGGTTATCAAAACGAATAACCAGATTATCCGTGTGCAATAGCTCTGTCACCTTGCAATCATGGAATTGTACCCGGCTTCGAATCTCATCCGAAATATCCTGGTTCAACATCTCTTCCCTGTAGGCTTGTCCAACACGTTCCATCTCTTGGGTATTCTCTGCACTCTTTTTCTTGAGTTGTTGCAAGACTTCGCTTGTGCAATACCCCAGTGCAAACATACGGATGTCCGCAATCTGGTTCAAGATGTCAGCGGGTAAATTCTCCGCATGATATTGGCAGTTCCACTCCATCAATTCCTTATACTTGTCTTTACATTGCTTCTCATCAAAAGCAGGACGGACATCATATTCAGCAATCAACTTCTCAATATGTGCTCGCTCTTCCGGCGGCATGTGATACACCATCTGATCTTCTGCCGTGATCTCTTTCCCGCTAAAAGCTTTGTCTACACGGGTCATCACTTGACCATCACTCTCCAGCATGAAACGTGGATCGAAATCATACATCTCATGCTCTTGCTTTACATACTCTTTTTCCTTGCGTTTGTACAGTCGCTGGAAAAGAGCCTCATCCAGCAACGCCGCGCCTTTATGTACTCTCATGCCAAAATGAAGCCCAGTCTGCTGGCACGTTTCGTACCACTCTTTGGTTAAATATTTCATAGGCATCTCTCCTGTTTGTAAAGCTTTTTAATCTGTGAAGCGAATTTGGCTGCGCCGGGAATACGTGTGCGTTTGAAAAAGGCGGTTAATTGTTTCGGATGATTCTTCACCAGATCATATTCAATGACCGTGTTTGCGATAACCGATCTCGTAAATCCCAACACCTCTACCACTTCCGACCGATCCCCTGCATCCAGTTCTTCGCCATCAGCAAATTCTCCGTCCGGATCATCATCCAACTGCTCACTAAAAGTTAACCTGGCTACCACATAAGACATAATCTCGTCCTTGTCCTCGGCAATCTGTTCCATAATCCACTGCACACAGTCTTCTTCAGTCGGAGCAGGGCCGTTAGAGCCCTCCAGAACATATTTGCGCTCTCTAAAAGAATCCATCAGCATAGATGCCTCATAACTAGCATGTTCCACAAATTTCACCTGAGGTTTAAGCTGAACAAGTTCAGACGTGACTTGTTTATACCAATCGCTGGTTAAAAATTGCTCTATTGATTTCATCGCTACTCCTCCAGATTCTCCAGCCTCAATGTCCCCTTACACTCACAAACGCGCTAGTCTACACCCAGGTTTGAAAAAATTTGCGTTTGATCTCTTTGTCGTTCCGCGCGGCCCATTCACGGACAGCTTCTACACCCACGGTCTCTTGATCTCTCTTAAAATAAAAGCATAAATCCATTGGTACAATCCGTTTGCCATAGCGTTTAAACCCGATTCGTCTGTAATTCATATAAATACACTCAATCTGAGAGGCATCGTATTTCTGTAGTTGGGTAGACATCACATGATCGCCCTCCAGCGTAATGCTAGGTTTAGTGAAGAATATACGCCATATTCCAAAAATAATGTGCCCGAGAATAAAGACGAATAAAAATATAGCGATGTATTTCATAACACCATTTTCACCGTAAAAAACATTTCTAGAAAACAAAACTACAATCATTACCATACAAATTAATTGCTGTATAGCTCTTGGATAAATCGTCTTAAACGTCATGCAATATTCCTCCTAATCATTTTCTATATTAATCTGCAACCACTTTGAAGGTATTTTTCTGGCAAAATGCTTTTCTACAAAATCCAGAATATCATCAATTCCGGGCAGTGCCGCGTTGTGTTTGGCTTCGTCAAACGTCATCCATCGGTAATCGCTATGCTCATGATTCAACTGGACAGACTGATCTTCGTGCACATAACCTACAAATACGGGAGCCATATAGATATAATCCTCTGCCTGTGAATAGAACTGTTCGAACTGATTAGACGTGTATAAACGAACATTCGTGATGCCCGTTTCCTCCCGAATCTCTCGGAGCGCGGCTTCCCATGCCTTTTCCCCTTGCTCAATACCGCCGCCGATATAACACCACTCACCATGCAGCATTCGACCAGCCCGTTTCAGCATCAGCACAAGAAATTCATTCAGATCTTTCTTCAAGAGTACCACCGCAACCCCTTCGCAGCGGATCGGCACGGTCTGTTTGGTTGTAATGGTTGTATGTTCCACCGATTCTCCCCCTGTCCTTCACGTTTTCCTGGAATTAAAAATCCTCCAACACCTTCGACTTATCGCCGTAAACCTTATCCAGATGTTCTTCTCCCCAGTAACACAGAAGATCCAGCGCGGGTTTAAGTCCCAATCCATAAGCTGTCAGTTCATACTCCACTCGCGGAGGAACCTCGGAGTACACTTTACGCTGTACGATCTCGTCCTTTTCCAACCCTCTGAGCTGTGTTGTCAGCATTTTCTGCGTAATGTCGGGGATTAACCGTTTCAGCTCCGACGTTCTTTTGCAACCTGTAAACAAATGATAAATAATGAGCGGCTTCCACTTGCCACCCATCACTTCAAGCGCTGCTTCAACACCAACTCTATATTTCTTGGAAGCCTCAGTATTTGCCTTGCCTTGTTCCATCTTGATCTTCCCTCCGATATCTTTCTGAACCTCATGTCATGGCCTTTATATCATGATTCTTTATTTCAGGGTTCTTAAATCATGATATTCCCATCAAGGTACATTTAAGTTTCACGTTCAAATTTCATGTTCCTAGGGTACTTTTATCTCCCTATAGAACATCAAAGTGCGTACTTCCAGATGTTTTCAACTCTGTTTATAATAGCATCAGCAGAGGAGCTATGGCTACCGAACCAAGCTCCAGAAAGGTTGTGATTGATCATGAAAGTATTAGTAGTAGTATCTCATTCACGCAAAAATTCCCTGACCTTTCAGGTCACCAATCGTTTCGTTCAAGGCCTGACAGAAGCAGGTCATCAAGCCGAAATCGTAGATTTGCACGAGATTGGTTTTGATCCGATCCTGCGAGCAGAGGATGAGCCAGATTATACGCAAGATGATCAGCGCTACTCCCCTCAGATTGAAACGGAGATGAAGCGACTCCAGAAACACGATGCGATTGCTTTTGTCTTCCCTCTGTGGTGGTGGCATCTGCCAGCGATGCTGAAAGGGTATATTGACCGTGTGATGAACAACAGTTTTGCCTATGGTTCGAATAAACTGCATCATGAGCAAATTCTATGGATCGCCCTTGCCGGTGTCACGGAAGAACAGGTGAATAAACGAAACTACGGTGAAGCCATCCAAAACCTGCTCAATGTCGGTATCGCAGATTACTGCGGTGTGTCTAATTCGAAGGTTGAATTCCTATACGAAACGGTGGATGCCCCACCGGAACACTATGAGGAACTGCTGAATCAGGCGTACGAGTTGGGCGTTAACTATGCCAGCACCTCTGCTGAACAGTCAGTAACATAAACGGTTAAATGGTTAATGTCCATCTGTGACTCTCACGATTGAAAAAATAAACACCTCACATGCCGCTCCACCTTTGGTAAAATAAATCACCCTTTGCCGCTTTTCATAAGCGGTTATGGTAAGTAAAGCCTCCACATCACACATCAAAAAAGGCCGCTCCACTGAGCGGCCCTTCCTGTGTTTTGTGCTACTTTACCATCTGTAATTATGCTGCGGTACGATGCTGCTTGTTTTGTAATATATGCTGCACACAACTTTCCGGCCTTATTTCATCGTTGCCAGCAAAAATCTCTCTAACATGCTAATGTCCGTGATGCTCTCGTTGCACGCCTTATCATCCATACACACATACTGACCCACGGACGCAAAGTTGTCCGCCGACTGTGCCTTGGTCTTCACGTTGTAGAATCCAAGCTCCTGATGGCGATGACAGAACATGCAGTATCCCTTCTTGTTCGTGGCGGAAAGGCGTCCCTCAATCCCGAGGAACTTGCCTTCATGCGGATACACGATGAACAAACGGCTAGTCGCAATGTCAATCCATCTCAGATACGTGGTGTGGGCATAATCGATGGATTCCAGATCAGGAAGTTTGAGCTTCTTCGCCCGCTCAGTATAGAACAGGACCAGAAGGGGTTATTGGTACAGCTTCGGATGGAGTATTAAGTCAATGAGGCAAACAATATATTGCACAAAATTACTCAGAATATGACTACTACACTATGCTAAGCTATTATTACTGTTTCTCTGATAAAAGTAGTAGATACATCCAAACAAGGAATTATTAATCATTTACATTCAGTTTAAAAACGTCAAACGTAAGGTTTGGCTTATTTTTGGAATTTCAGTTTATTTTTTCTATAATATAGATTATTCATTAAAAATTATAGAAAGAGGTGATAATTATGACAAAAAAAGCATTCTACCTGCTTCTTTTTTTCCTTCTTCTTCTCACTGCATGTACTTCAGAAGACTCTGGAAAAAATCTTGAGACTGAAAATGTTCAAAGAAAAGAGTCTGCTCCTATGATCACAAGTATTAAGACTAACTTTCCTGAAAAAGAAGGTTGGGTCGTAGTTCCTGCAAACAGTTCTGATTTGACGGTCACTGTAGAGGCAAATAACGCGGAAACACTTCTTTTCTGGTCCGTTCCAACTGGTACAGAGACGTGGAAAGAAAGAGAACTAATTGGGTACGATACCAGTGGGAGCGATGGTTGGAAAATAACATGGAATATTGCGGGTAAATCATTACACAATCGTCTAGTGGTTCAAGCATTAGGAAGTGATGGAAAAACGATCACTGATGAAACGATAAATATTACGAATGAGTAAGTTTGATCTAGATGCCCCTCCTGCGACCGGACTTTCACCGGCTAGAAGATGGGTGCTTGACTGGGCACGCCACATCAAAAAAGACCGCTCCACCGAGCGGCCCTTCCTGTGTTTTGTGCTATTTTACGATCTGTAATTATGCTGCGGTACGATACTGCTTGTTTTGTAATATATGCTGCACACAACTCTCCGGCCTTATTTCATCGTTGCCAGCAAGAATTTCTCCAACATGCTAATGTCCGTGATGCTCTCGTTGCACGCCTTATCATCCATACACACATACTGACCAACGGACGCAAAGTTGTCCGCCGACTGTGCCTTGGTCTTCACGTTGTAGAATCCAAGCTCCTGATGGCGATGACAGAACATGCAGTATCCCTTCTTGTTCGTGGCAGCAAGGCGTCCCTCAATCCCGAGGAACTTGCCTTCATGCGGATACACGATGAACAAACGGCTAGTCGCAATGTCGATCCATCTCAGGTACGTGGTGTGTGCATAATCGATGGATTCCAGATCAGGAAGTTTGAGCTTCTTGGCCTTCGGAAACAGCTTCTGAATCTGCTTAGCTGTGACCTGAGGGTATGGAATCAGGTATGCCTTAAGCTGATTCAAATATTGCTGCACGTCATGCGGCGTATTATACGTGGATAGCTGCTCCAGCAGCTGTTTCTGTTCCGGCGTCAGATCCTCGAAGATGCCTACGGCATTCGTACTGACGGTGTAACGGACCGTATCCAATACTTTGGGGTCCACGACCGAGCGCAGCGTTTTTAATAGAAATTCGGCTTGTTTAACAATGTAGTTATATTGATGATTATGAATAAATGGTGTTTGCATGGCCTTCAGCCCCTTATTTATAGTGGTCGAGCAAATAAGGTGCAAAGCCTGCGGGTTGAACCATGATATTGATGTTGATTTCAGGGCACACGATCTCATTTTGTCGCGCCCTACACAAAGTCCGCCCCTATTCAGGCTTTGCGTAAGGCTTTCTAGCGAACGAGCAATCCGGCATCATCCCTATTGCCACGTCATAACCCCCAATGCATTTAATATACGGGCATTATAGCAGGAATGGAGAGAGAGAGGCAATGCGGTTTACCGTCCAATTAACATCTACCTCATCTATAACATGTGTGAACCCGCATGACGCCTGTCATGCATGATACCAATACATCGAATGTTCTCCTATCTTTTCAAAACCTAATTTCTGAGCCAGTTCGTTCGATGCACCATTATCGGTATGACAGCTCCAGTTAGGAATGAGGTTTTGTGATAGACAGTCCTGGATAAAAAGCACCCCCAACTTACTCGCTAGCCCTTGTCGCTGGAACTCTTCAACCGTAATAATGTCAATCTCTGCATAGCCTCCTCCCACATACGGGGAAGTACAGACACTAATCAATTCGCCATCTTTCATGATAAAATGTCCGATTCCATGGGCACAGAACTTCTCTGCTGATGACCATACGAGCTTATAATAAGGGTAAAAATGTTCCCTGTATTTTGTAGCGATATCGAGATCTAAAGGGTAATACTCAAAGGGCTTTTGCGGAGTTATAGCTGAATTGCCATAAGACTGAACAAATTCCTCATACGACTTTATAAAACGGCCTTGATTAAAGCGATAATATGTACGCGAGATTTTCTGGGAATGCTGAATAGAATACGCATCCATCCGGTTCTCCCAAGCCTGGGTATAGACACCCAAAGCAAAAAAATCAGGATGATTCGACTCATCATTCATATACTGAATGACATCCTGAACAAAAGCATCGTTCGTTTCGTCTCCAGCCACACCATAGAAACCACCACTACTTGTAATAAATGCCGAGGTGATTCGGTTTCCTTCATTTACAAATACACTGCCCTGCTGTGTGCCGTCAATCACTGAAAGTGCATATACGGCTTGATTCCGAATCGTCCCTAGCAAGGGGAGCACAGTTGAATACTCATCCGGTACAAGTTTTCTCATGTCTATTCCTCTTTCCTGCTTAGATGTCTATTTTCTGTATGACCTTATACCTTATTGATCTTCTACGCAGGAGAAGAAATACGAATATCAACAAACTTATGAGACCACATCCGGCATTAAGCCAGACCTGCCACATAGGTGCATAAAACCATTTGTACACAGTACCTGATATAAAAGCCACAAATACAACGAACCAAAACCATAATTTATAACTCTGATATATCCATGAGAACATTTCACTCATATCCTTCTTATATAATGGAACCTCTTCAACTCAATCTTGCTATAGCGTTAACACCGCCTGCAATTCACCACAAGCCAATACATCACCCGTAAGTTGAAAACCAAGAGAGTCATAGATTCTCTTAGCAGGCACATTTGTCGGTTTATATGTTAGCTCTACCACTTTAGCTTCCCCACGCGGGGCTGAACGTGAATACGCAATCGCTTTCTCTACCATTTCTCTGCCGTATCCCTGGCCTTGGTATCGATGATCGATCATCATTTTGAAAATGCCATAGCTGCTGTATTCGAAATTTCCATCACCATCGTCATAATACATCGAAATAAATCCGACCATTCGTTCTTCCTTGTATACTGCAAATGTGATAATGATCTGCCCTTCATCCGAGGCTATGTACGCTTCTGCAAGTGCATGCTGATTCGAAGAGATGAATTGTTGCTGATCCGGAGAAACCTTGAGTTCAATACATTCAATAAAATTATCCCAAGTGATTTTTCTGAATTCCATTTCTTTTCCCCCTGCTCGTAGAGTGAATTGTAGATGCTACCCCATACATGCGCTTATATATGCTCATCTTGTCTTAGTACTTCATCTTAATACTTCTCTCTAAATCGTTCGGCCCACCAGTCCTTCTTCATTAGATATTCCGTTCTGATCGGCATAATCAAGTAGTCATCTGCGACTTCAATCGGCTCATGAGGACCGTTATAGATTAATTCCACATTCATATGAAAGGGGTGAATAGTCCTGCCCGTTTCCATCTCAAACTCCCGAACATACCTTATAACATCCGGTTTACCTTCCCAGTAATACATCGCAGCCTTTCCGCCTGCGGGCATGTTCCACCACTGGATGAAGGAGGGCCATTGTGCGATCAAAGCATCCCTCAGTCCCTGATGTTCGATGGCTTCAAATTGGGGTGGGTTAAACACAAAAGGAGATACATAGTTGTGGTTAAGGTGTTTAAACTTTACTTGGGCCTGTGATGGAAAATTGGATACGGCTGTTTGCCGGATCTTTGCTTCCGCTTTTTGTTGAATGCTGCCTTTCCAGAAATCTTGCCACTTTGTCTCAAACTCCCGATGTAACTCATCTGCTAAAACAACCTGCCTGTCAGGCCATGTACTGTGATCATGGAAATACGTATTACATATGCCATACGCTCTGGCGACATAGACCAGAAAGTTCAACTCAACATCGCTTGATATACACACAGACCAGGAATTCGAATCCGTCATCATAATGAGCTTTTCCCCCTCTCACATGTCATTTTTTATTTTTCCTATCGTACCATTTTATTCAAATAAAGGTAACCAGAGAGATTTTAGTTAAGCATGAGAGAATCTACTTACATATAACTGGTAGCACTGGTAAAATAAAAAACGGGTACAGTGCCATTAGCATCAATTGAGTTTCTATAGTCGAAGTAAATATAGTCCACGCCAAACAAGGATGTGATCATTTGAAAAATAAAAAGATAATCATTAGCATGTTTACACTGTGTATTCTACTCCTATTCGGTTTTATTAGATGGGACTATCTTGAATCTGAATCCAGCGGAGATTTCAAATATAAGTATGATCGCTGGACAGGTCAGAAATGGGTCGAATTCTATCCACCACTAGCTTTCTCCCCCAATAGCATGGAGTTCCCACTCATTTACATCGATGAAATTCATCCGAACGATATTAATAAATATTTAGCGAAGCAAGCTCTTTCTGGAGAACTGGTGAACAAGTGGATTGAGAGAACAAAGTTTACGGATGGATACTTAGGTCTGTTATTGTTGAACATCATAGTAACCATATATAGTTCCTTAAAGTTATGGGTTAAGAGACTTAATAAAAATCAAAGCTAGCAAAGATCGTAGCGTAGAATTCACGATGATTGCTGCTCCTGCGTGATTACACCATATGGATCTTATCTGTTAGAGTCTACAAAAAAGAAGCCGCCTCCCTGGCCTTCCCCAGTTTGACAGCTTTCTTTTTCACAATTGTATACCGGTTGAACTAAAAAGATTTACACCGGGCACTCCGATGATACATTCCTACTCCTTCACAGCCCCGACCACAATCCCGCTTACGAAATACCGCTGCAGGAACGGATACACCAGCAGAATCGGCAGTGCGCTGATGAAAATTTGCGATGCCCGGATGGTCCGTTGGGACAGGTTCGCTATCGCTTGCGGGTCAAGCTTCGTCATGTCGCCCTGTACGATGATCGTCTGCATGAATGTCGCCAAGGGCAACTTCTCCGAATCACGAATGTAGATGATCCCGTCAAAGTACGCATTCCAGTGTCCCACCATCATGAACAAGGACACGGTAGCAATAACCGGAACGGACACGGGCAGATAGATTTTCACAAATGACTGGAAATGACCTGCGCCATCGATAAATGCGGCCTCCTCCAGATCCTTCGGCACCGTGCGGAAGAAATTCAGCAGCAGAATGATGTTGAACACCGCCACCAGACCTGGCAGAATCAGCGCCCACAGCGTGTTCATCAGACCAAGCTTCAGAATGAGGATGTATCCCGGAATCAGGCCCCCACTGAAAAGCATTGTAATAACAAAATACCATAGGTAGACATTACGTGCGCGGAACACACGCGTCTCCTTCGACAGAGCATACGCCGCAAGCGTATTGACGATGAGTGCAAGCCCGGTGCCCAGCACCGTCCGCTCCACCGATACCCAGAGCGAAGACAAGAAGTTGGAGTTATCAAACGTCTTGGCGTACGCTTCGAACGTAAATCCAATCGGCCAGAATGTCACGAGCCCCGCATTCGCAGGGGCGGACGAACTGAGTGATACCATCAGCAAGTGATACAGCGGCAGCAAGCAGAGCACCGAAAGGATGGTCAGAAACACATTGTTGAAGATGCTGAAAATGCGATAAGGTAACGTTTTATGATACATGGTTCATCATCATCCTTTCTTAGAAAATTCGGTATCCGGCAAAACGGTACGCCAGTCGGTACGAGATCACGATGAGGATCAGACTGATGACCGATTTGAACAGATTGACCGCCGTTGCAAAGCTGAACTGTCCACTGAGCAGACCTTCGCGATACACAAACGTATCGATGATATCCGCTTGCTGATAGATTAATGGGCTGTACAGATTGAAGATTTGGTCAAAGTTCGCGTTCAGCACGTTGCCCAGCGCCAGCGTGGCAATAACGATCCCGATGGGAATAAGTGCCGGAATAGTGATATACATCGTCTGTTTCCAGCGCCCCGCCCCATCCACTTCAGCTGCCTCATATAGAGACGGGTTGATGCCCGCCAGTGCTGCAAGGAAGATAATTGTGTTAAAACCAAACTCTTTCCAGACATCACTGAGAATGACGGTGAACCGGAACCAATTGCCGTCCCCGAGGAAGAAAATCGGTTTGATGCCAAACACCGACACTAGAAACTGATTTAATATGCCCGTCTGTGCCAGAATGTCGATCAGAATACCGGACAGCGTCACCCAGGACAAGAAGTGTGGCAGATATACCAATGTCTGGATCGTACGTTTCAATGCCATCTTCCGTACCTCGTTGAGCAATAGCGCAAAGATAAACGGAATGATTAAGTTCATGATGATCTTTGAGCAGGCAAAGAATAGTGTGTTCCACGTAATTTGCAAGAAATAATCATTGGTCCACATATACTCGAAATGCTTTAGCCCCACCCACTCCGAACCACTGAAGCCCAACGCGGGCTTGTAATCCTGAAAGGCCATTAGAATACCTGACATCGGAATATATGAAAAAATAAAGACCATAATGGCCGCTGGCAGCACCATGAAGTGCAATATCCACGGCTGTTTGTAGCGTTTTTTCTTCTTTTTTTCCAGCTTGTTGCCGACATTCGCCTGCGGGAGCCGTTGACCCTCCATTTTAGCCTCCATATGAACCTTCTCCTGTTCCCAAAAAAAGTTTTTGTGTGTCTTGGGCTTCTCTGATATAAATAGTATCAAGCCATTCCGAGGTCTGACTATATAACATTGTTAGGGTCGATAGGGTTTTGTTAGTTTGATCTATATTGGTGCACTAATCGTGTTATTTTCACGAGCCACTCCGAGGACAGAATAACCTTTCAATCGCTGTTATCCCCAGATTTTTTTGATTACCTTCTTAGAGGGAAAATCCGGTGATAAAGGCGAGCGCTTCGCTTTTCCAGGTTTTTTCTGTCCTCTTCGTTACAGGTGTAAATAAAAACGTTCAACAATATAGTTAGATGTGAATGTAGAGGAGACTTTTTATGTATATATGGGAGCGCTTTAACATTTTTCAAAAAGGAATCCGATCCCGATTCAGCCTTTTCGCCAAAATCAATCTGTTAATCGTCATTCTGTTCATCCCGATTCTGATCATGTACACCTATTCGAACAACGTTACGTACGATGTCGTCAGCAAAGAACTGCAAGTGTCCAACACCAAGCAGCTCACATTCCTGTCCAGTCAGATCGATTCCCGCATTAATCAGATGATGGATTTCAGCCTTATTCTCTCGCGTGATCCGAATGTGCGTGCCTTCAACGGTCTGAACCTATGGCAGGATAAGTATGACCAGATGCAGACGAGGTACATCATTCAGGAGAAAATGACGCTCCAGACCGGCGTAACCGATCTCTGGCCTACCCGCTACGCGGTATACTCCCAGCAGAACAAAGAGGTCATTGCGAACTACACCCGCGATACGGGTTATGATGAGGCGTATTTGAAAAAAAATATGAGCGGACAATGGACCTACGGGGATCATTCCACCGACTCGAAAGACGCCATGCAATCCTTTTACTGGTTCTATACGGATTCATTAGCTCAGCCTGGCATGCTCACGGGCAGCAATCTGGTCATTGAAGCCAGCTTCAGCTACGAGAACATTCAAAATATGCTCGACACGTACAAAGCAGGCGGACAAGGCGATCCGATCTTGTATCACAAAGGCAACGCCCCGATCCTGAACCGGACCGCGGACAAGCAGTTATCCGGCGAACTGATCCGTTATCTGAATAATCACTCACTCGAAGATACAACACAGGATGTCGTGGAGCTTGGCGGCAAAAACTATCTTGTCAGCACCGTCAAATCCACGTATCTGGACTGGCATCTGGTGGATGTCGTGCCGCTATATCAGATTTTGCAGCCGATCTCGCTGAGCCAGAATCTGTTTTATGTCTGCATGATTTTGCTGCTCGTTGTGGGCATCTCCGCGTCCATCTTGCTCTATCGCAATGTGCAGTATCCGATTCAGAAGCTGATCAAAGGTCTACGCCGCGTGCAGCAAGGTGATTACTCCGTGCGTTTGCACAGCAACAACCAAAATGAGTTTTCATTCTTGTTCCACCGCTTCAACGACATGTCTCACCAGATTCAGGATCTGATTGAAAATGTGTTTCAGGAAAAAATCCGGGCCAGAGAAGCGACGTTGAAGCAGCTCCAGGCACAGATTAACCCGCATTTTCTATATAACTGTCTCGGTTATATCATCAACATGGCGCAGATGAAGGACGAGCAAGCTGTGGTATCTATGGCGCATAATCTGAGTGCATACTATCGCTACACCACCCGGATGGAACGGGAAACCTCTTCGCTCCAGGAAGAGATCAAGTTACTCATTAACTATCTGGATATTCAGAAGCTGCGCAATGGCCGTATCGAATATCACATCGATATTCCGGAGCACATGCTTGCTCAATCGGTACCACGACTAATGCTGCAGCCGATGGTTGAGAACTCGGTGATTCATGGGATTGGGAAATCGTATACATCCGGGGAGATTCGAATAACCGGGGAGAGTGTGAATGGCTTTGGCAAAATCTATATCGACGACGATGGGCCCGGCCTTACGCCGGAGCAATACGAAGCGTTGAACCAGGAAATGCTGGAGCCTTTGCAAGAGGAAGTCGGCTGCGGTCTCTGGAATACGTACCAGCGGATGATTCACACCTTTGGCAACCATTCTTATCTCTTGTTCGGCCCATCTCCCCTCGGCGGCTTCCGCACCGAAATCGTCTGGGAAATCCCGAGCGAAGATGCTGATAAGGAACGTGGGAACGACTCAACGGATGGATAAAGACAGATTAACCTGATCATCTCTTAAGGGCCCGCATAACGATTGTATGTACTAAAAAACGCCTTCCAACCGCTCATTATGGCGATGGTTAAGGCGTTTTTGCTATCTTCTTAGTATCTTCTTAGTATCTTCTTCGTATCCTTTTTGCTATCCTCTTTGCTACACTTTTTGCTATCTTCTTGCTTTCTTTTTTCTATCTGTGACTACGTCTACACTTTCATGCTCATCCGCCCATCCGCTCATCCAGCCAATTCACAATATCCGCGGTGACCTCGTCCCGATTGGTTTCATTGAGCATCTCATGCCGCCCGTCCGGATACAGCTTGTAGGTCACGTTGTCGATGCCCTGCTGTTTATAGGCGTTGTACAGCCGGATAATACCTTTCCCAAAACTGCCTACCGGGTCCTTGTCTCCAGCGAAGATATGAATTGGCAGGTCTTTGCGCACCAGATTCAGATTGTTTTTGATCCCAAGCTTCTTGAGTCCGCTGAAAAAGTCTGCGAAAAATCCTGTCGTAAATACCGTTCCACAGAACGGATCACGAATATACTTATCGACCTCTTCCGCATCCCGGCTAAGCCAGTCAAACTCGGTGCGGACAGGCTTGAACGCATCATTGTAGCTGCCGAAGGACAGCTTATTCATCCGATCGCTCGGTACACGTCTGCCACGGCGCCGAATCTCTTCTTGAGTTAACAGCGCAGCCGCATGAAGAATAAAGCGCACATGCAACGTAGAACCCGACAAGATAACCCCGTCTAATTCTTCGCCATAGAGCATCAGATACCGCTGTGTAACGAAGGAACCCATGCTATGCCCCATCAGAAATAAAGGGAGTTCAGGATACTTCTTCTTAATGATGCCCGTCAGTTTATACAGATCATGCACCATCCAGTCGAATCCGTCGCTATCTGCCAAATGCCCAACGTTCTCCACAACCTCTGCCGTCTTGCCATGCCCGCGCTGGTCGTGGATGTACACGATGTATCCATTCCGATTCAGTTCCAGCGCAAAACGCTCATACCGGGCCGCCGTCTCCGCCATCCCGTGACAGATCTGCACCACTCCTTTGACCTGAGTATCACTCGCAGGTAGCCAGTTATACACATGGATTCGAGTTCCTTCGTCCGATTTATACTTAAAATGATTTGCCGTACTCACAAAATCCCCCCGTAATGATACGTTTTCTCTTTTTTTTGCTTCTTTTGCTTCTTTTGCTTCTTTTGCTTCTTTTGCTTCTTCTTCGTCGTTGTCATCTTTTTCTTTATGTATTTCTGTAGTTCCTCATCGGCTTCAAGATTGCCACTTGCTGAGTGACCGTTCATACATATTCATCCTACTTCTCTAAGGAGGAGTTTAGCAATTGCAATTTCATCCTATATATCGGAATACTATTCATAAATATTCAATATTCATTCCTTTTTTTCAAGCGCAGATGTGCACCGAAGGGTTTCCATAGAGAAGCGGATTGTGGTGTGATATACTGCTTGCAACACATGTCAGATTTTGAATCGTGTAAACCTTCAAGCAAGGAGCCAAAGCAACATGCAAATGATCATCGTAGACGACGAAGCACACTGGGTCGACAACCTGTTCATGACCAAACCCTGGCATACGCTCGGGATCGAACAGGTTCACCGGGCATACTCCGCTCGTGAAGCACTGCAACTCATTGAAACCCATCCTATTGATATCGTAATCTCGGACATTCAGATGCCGGAAATGACAGGCATAGAACTTATCGAACGCATCCGCATCCGGGACAAAAAAATAAAATGCATTCTCTTATCCGGTTATTCCGAATTTGATTATGCCAAGAAAGCCATCCAGTACGAAGCCGTGGACTACCTGCTCAAACCGCCAACCGATGACGAACTGATCGGCGCGGTGCAGAAAGCCATCGACCAGTTGAACAATGAATGGGCGCTTGTCAGCTCCCTATCACGGACACGGTTTACCCTGCGCGAGAATTTACCGCATTTGCGTGGACGCCTTTTGTTGGAGACATTACAAGGACGTCGGTTCTCCGCCAGCGAATGGGAGCGTAAGCTCGACAACTACGACCTGCCCTTCCACACCGGAGATGCCGCGCTGATGCTGGTTCGTATGGAGGAGTTCGGCCACTACGACAGCCACGATCAGACTCTGATCGAATATGCCATTATCAACATGGCGGAGGAGATCATGGGTGAGTTTATGCACGTGTGGGGCGTGAAGGAAGAGCACGGGTATGTTGTTTTTTTGCTGCAATTGAAAGAGGCGAACGGCGATATTGGAAAAGAAACCATTCTGGAGAAGCTCTCCATTCAGCTTCAATCCAAAGTAAAACAGTTTCTGAAAGGCTCCCTCTCCATTGTTATGACCGAATGGTTCACCTTCCCGGAACAGATCTACGATCGCTTCCGTCAGGCTTCCGCCTATTTCCGCCAGATCGTCGGGGACGAGCGTGAATTCGTCATGCGGGTGACCGATGTCGAAGCACCAGCGGCACAAGGTCCGCTGGACGTGCTGTACACACCGCCTACCTTCATTCAACTGCTGGAAAGCGGCCAATGGGATGCCGCCGAAGATAAAATCCGTGCCGTCTGCGCCGAGTTGGACGAGAAATGGACCGAATCCTGGGAACACTGTATGGAGGCGGGTTTTCTCATCACCGCTGCGTTCACGAACCTAGCTCATCGGAACAAGCTCACCTTGGCAGGTCTCATGGGCAGTGAAATCGAGCAGCTACAGAGCGGCGAAGTCTTCTCCACCATCGGCAAGCTGCGCAAATGGTCGCTCGGCGTACTCGCCAAACTCAAGGAAGGCACCTCCAACGAGGTCAAAGATACCCGGTCGGAATACGTGAAAAAGATTCAAGAGTTTACCGATAAAAACCTGCATCTCGACGTGTCTTTGCGTGTGCTTGCAGATCATGTGAATCTGCATCCAACCCATCTGTCCAAGATTTATAAGATCGAGACTGGCGAAGGCATCAGTGAATATATCGCGCGTTTGCGAATGGATCGAGCCTGCCACAAGCTGGTCACGACCACCAAGAAAGTATATGAGATCAGCCTAGAGATCGGCTATATGGACCCGGCGTATTTTATCAAAGTGTTCAAACGGCAATTCGGCGTGACACCCCAAGAGTACCGTGACCAGCATTAAACCAAACTTTTTCAACTTTCACTAAGAGAGTCCTATCGAAACTAACAAACTCATATAGATGCCCTCCTGTTCTACTTGGTACAGTTACAGTGTAAAGATCATACATCGTAGGGGGATTGAACAATGATCAAATTCAAAACATGGTGGTCCTTGCTCATGGTTATCGCACTCATCACCATCACTGCATGCGGCAGTGGCGAGTCAGCCAGCGAGAAAGGCACGAATGATACACAAGAGGCTGTCGGCTCTGCGGAAGCGGAAGCAGCGTTTGCCAAAGGAAAATACGATCCACCCATCGAATTCAGCTCCGTGCTGATGCCGAAAAAATACGCTCATGGCGATACCAAAGAGAACAACGTACATGACCGTTGGATGCTCGAAACGCTGGGCATGAAGCACAAAGATACGTGGTATCCGGCCACTGACGATCAATACAGACAGAAGCTGCAGCTGGCAATTGCGTCTGGCGAGAAACTGCCTGATTTCGTAACCGTGCCAACGAACGCGGTACTGACGAATCAACTGATCGACTCCGGTCAATTCATCGCAATTGATGAGCTGTTCGAGAAGTACGCAAGCCCGATTCTGAAAGAGCACGCGGCAGCACATCCTGAGCTGTGGTATCCGTTCACGAAGGACGGCAAAAAGTACAACATGCCAATCATGGAGTATACAGATAACGACGATACCCTGCTCTGGCTCCGCGAAGACTGGATGGAGAAGCTGAACCTGAAAGCGCCAAAAACCATCGCAGACCTTGAGAACATCATGGACAAATTCAAAAACGAAAACCCGGACGGCCTGTCTCCAGACAAAGTATTCCCGCTGGCGATCTCGCTCAAAAACAATACCAACACCTGGATGGGTGGACTCGACTGGTTGTTCGGTGCATACGGCACAATCGAGGAGCAATGGAACAAAGACGCTAACGGCAATCTGGAGTACGGCTCCGTTAATCCGGGGGCGAAACAAGCCCTTGCCAAGCTGGCTGAATGGATGGACAAAGGGTATATCCACGCCGACTCCGCGCTGTGGGACGAAGGCAAAACTGCTGAGAGTTGGACTGCTGGCAAAGCCGGCATTCTTCCCGGCGCAAACTGGGTACCGGATTGGCCTGCTCCAGACCTGCTGAAGAACGTACCTGGCGCAAAATACAAAGCCTACCCTGTTCCGGCTGGCCCAGACGGCAAGATCGGTACGAAGTGGCAGAACTCTGGCGTCAACGCAAGTATCATGATCAACAAAGACGCGAAGCACCCGGAAGCAATTTTCCTATATTACAACTATCTGCTGGATAACCTGGCGAACCCGAAAGCGGGCAGTCCGTACGAGTACGGCTTTGCGAAAGGGTACGACTGGGATGTCGTAGACGGTAAACCGACCAGTGACAAAGAGAAGATCAAAGACTTCTCCAACGAATTCCCGTTCCTGACCGGCCCGGCGCGTATTCCAGATCTGTACATGAAAACACTCGTGAAACTCGCGAGCGGCGAGAAGCCTGAAACACCTTACGAGAAACAAATCGCCGAATTCCGTAAACCGGAAAACTGGTATGCTGGTAAAGTCGTGATGTCCCAGATCGACATCCGCAAACAAAACTATTTCACAGGCGCAGCCACACCAACCATGGTATCCAAGTGGAACCTGCTCCGTCAGTCCGAACTCGAAACCTTCAACAAAATCATCTACGGCAAACTGCCAATCGATGCATTCGATCAATTCGTAGCCAACTGGAAATCCAACGGCGGCGACCAGATCACCCAAGAGGTGAATGATTGGTTCAAGTCTGTGAGTGGTAAGTAAGGATTTGTTTTTGGGAAAAGTAAAGCAGTAAAACCCGAGCCGAAGCAAGTTATTCACGCTTCGGCTCGGGTTTTTCAGTGTAGATCGGGGGCGCTCCCCCATGACTTATGGGTTCGCTTTAGTGGATCAAGCCCGTGCATGCTTACCAAGTTAATCTATGTAAGCATGCACGGGCTTTTCACACTGCTAAGTTCGTAAATCAATCTAGCGTTAGTCGGATTTATGTCTTTTCTCCACCAACATCAATTGACCTAACAAGGAAGCCGTTAGCTGAATGCCGTCTCGCAGCCCCTGCATGTATAACCGTTCATTTTCTATGCCTTTGCTGACAATGTAACGATTCTCCCATTCAGCATAATCGAGTGTCTGCTCAACATCTTGGCTAGCAAACAAAGCTTCAAACGCTTCGTCGGTTTCCCCACGTACACGACTCAGTTCAGGATCATGCTCGATCCGGGCAGTCACCTCATCCAGCCTTGCCTGAATCGCTCGCTGCATCCACGGCGGAAAATCCATAGCTTCTCCTCCCCTACGCATTATGTACTTCACTCATTGCCGTGCCACTCGACTATGTTTCGCCTTCGTTTCACTAACTCGTGCCACCAGTTCATCCACCCTTCGGCTCTGTTCCTGAACCGCAGAATTTTCCCACAACGGAATCGCTTGCTTCAAGGATGCCTCACCAAGCTGATTAAGCTTGCGCCGTTCCTCTTCCAATAAGTCAAGCAACCGGCTCATACATGCACCTCTCTGATGGGTCTAAATTGCACCATGTCTTGTTAATGCTAAACATGAGCATCATTTTAATGCGATTATCGGTTTATTTTATTTTAATTCGATATCCGCATTAAAACAACCATTATTTCTCATACAATTTGGTTGAAATGAGAGGTGTACATAATGAAGCATAGACAAGAACCACCTGGCGACAAAAATATTATCGGTTCCAGAGTGGTAGCTATCCGTAAAAGCAAAGGAATCAAACAACGTGAATTCCTAGCCAGACTCCAAACCTTGGGTTTGGATATCAGTCAAACCAGTCTCTCACGTCTAGAGGGTCAATATCGACTTGTTCAGGATTATGAAGTGGTGGTAATTGCAAAGGCTTTGGAGGTTTCTGTGGGGTATTTGCTTGGGGAAGTTTAGAATTCTATAAAAAACTGATAAATTTAGGTAGATAAGTCCACTTCTCAGTGAGAAAAGAAACAACTAAGTGTGAAATATTTAGAAACTGCGAGTTGGGTATAATGGTATCTAATCGTGATTTTCTAAAGATTTTTTCAGACTATTCTATGTAGTTTGACAGCCTATTCGATACGATTTACCCTAGACATAGAGTATTTACAGTATCTTTAGATTATAGAAGAACCTCCATAGATTGACATGCATTTTCCGACTCCTCCTTCTCCTAAAACGAGGTTTTGTGGGGAGTGCGAGCACTCCCCAAGGTTTTTCGGAGATAGAAGATGAAGTCTTCAGTCGTTCACTTATCACTTTGACAATATAACCACATATGCTAGAGTGAGTAATTACTCATTAGACTTTTCGAGAGGTCTGTCGTTTCTAGCTTGATGACGTTATATTAAATCTCCATAGACTAATTATAAATCTAACTTTTTATTCCGCTGTAGTTGCAACTTCAGTAGCTTCGTCATCTCCATTTTCTATAAACTCCAAAACTTCATCATTAACACCATTCTCTCTAAGTTCATCAGCAGTTCTTATATAAAAATTATTAGAATCAAGTAACTTTCCATAGGTACTATCAAAATCATTTGATATACCTAAGTTATCATTAGCAACAACAGTTATTCTGTAAATAATCGCTAGTTTTTCCTCGTCCTCTTCATCAAATGCTTTGTTGATATATTTTGATAAATTAACCCCACTTTTATCACCATATTTTTCTTTGAGGAATATTTCTAAATAGACTTTAGTTAATGAAACCATGCAAAGAATTAAACTTCTTCTGGGCTTTATAAGTCCCTTTTTTCGTGTTTCATCATCGAAATTTTTATAGCCGTGCTGGATTAAAAAATAGATACGAAAAGAAGCCAACATATCTTCATATTTTGTATTATCGTTGAAAATTTTCTCATATAATCCATCAGTATTATTTAATTGGGATACAAAAAATAAATTTCTGTTTTCAATAGCATCATGAGGATTCTGCAAATGAAATGCAACATATGCAGTTGCTATATTAAAATTTGATATTATTGAGATATTTTCAGGAATATCTTCTTGAATAAATTCTCCTCTTCTTCTTTGATACCAAAAGTTTGTACTGAATGATTCGTTTTGGATTCTAATCTGCTGCTCATCGTTTGACATAAAGTCAAATGCCCTTACTTCATTTTGTGAATTAGTGTACTTTGTAATAGAGAAATTAAAATTCTCATCACTAGATCTTATTAGTCTCATAGTAATACGTGCATCGGTATCCATTATTTCTCGTTGAATATTGTTTGCTTCTTTGTATGCCAAGTAAATTGAATAAACAGTCTGTGCACCATTAATAATCTGCAAACCAGTTATCTCAACCTGTTTAGCACCAATTCCAATTTCAGGTATTAATTTTGTAATTGCTGTTATTCCATTATTGAAATACCAAAATGATCCTGGTCTTTTTTCAAGTGTTTCTTTTATTTCCTTGTTATAACTAGATGAGATCAGAGGATTTCTAACATTTTTATAAAAAAGACCAAGTTTATATTGTTCAAACAACTCATAAATAGTTTTGGGCTTGATTATAAAAATATATGCTCTATTTAAACCGTTAAAATCAATCAGATCCCTGTCATGCTTATTTCCAAACCTTTCAATTTGAAGAGTGATCTTACTTTCTTCTGGATTATACTTATACTCTAAAGGATTTGTTGAGGAAAGTCCTTTAAATTTATATTCTATATAATCTCTCTTAATTTTATTAATATCAATTACATTTAATGAAATATTAGGTCCGTATGTCTTAATAAAACTTTGAATGTTATCTTCACAACTCGGATTAGATTTACATAATGACAGAAATATAAATTTCACTTCACCGTTAGATTCTAAATGCTTCTTTAATTCCTGATATTTTAGATTAAATTTATCATTTGTGGTACTTTTCTTATCACCTCTCAAAATCGTTTCAAAATCATTTAATGTATATTTTAACTCTGTAGCACTGAACATACTTTCACAGTTATTCTTATTATTCCATTTTGATTGAACTATATAAAATATTTTCTTATTATATGTATCTGTTTTAGAAAAAATAATATCACAAGAAGAATCGCCGTCTCCATCAGTAATAAATTCTTTAACTGAGATTGTCTGACCATAAAATTTTAAAAACCAGATTAATAGCGCATAGCTTTTCTTTTGTTGATCCTGTTTATATCTTTTAAATATTGGATCCTCACTATTTACTATTTCAGTTTCCAGTTCACTATTTAACAGTTCATAAAAATCCTTTACAATCATTTAAATCCTCCTATTTTAAAAATATCTCTTCAAAGTCCTCAACCATGTACTTTCTTAAGCATACTAAATCAAATCGATACAATTCACATAATACCTCATATTGTAAAATTTGAGAATAAAAATCTGGAATTTCCCTTTCTACACTCCATTCTTTTTATTATTCCTAGCAATTGTATGTAATACTAAGTTATCTTACGCCCAAATACCCCAGCCAGATTCCGACATCAAGCTAATAACAGCTTTACTCCCCCCCCTCACCCCAACAACGCCTGCTCGATTTGATCGACAATCCCATTGATCCCCATCGGCCCCTAGCAACCAATCCAAGTCGCTGCATCTACCGAGATATGATAGGCTGTGTCCGAGGTGTCTGCAACAAATAACTGTCAACCATATGTAGAAAAATACAACTCTTTCATCACTTGATCAAAGTTGTAGTTCCTGATCCCGATACACTTTCCTCGTTATCATGCCTGTATATTTCAATCTCGTGATTTCGATCCGTTGATCTGGCTGCATCATACTTAGGATATGACTATCTTTTATTAATATTTTTCGATGACCTCGCCCCAGCCCTTTAACGATGATGATATTTGTATCCTTCTTCACATCCACGATTTGTCCAATCGTTACGAATTGTTCTTGCTTCTTGAGATCAAGGTAGGTTAGCAGTCCAAGTATACAAAATATAATAAAACAAGAAATGTATAATCCAGTTGTCCATGCAGGGGGATGATTCACGAAGTAGTTTTTGACAATTAATTGCACGCCAATGATAAAAATAAATATTATGATGAAGCCAAATTGCATTTTCAATTTCTTTTTAGCTCTTTCGCTCATAGGCTCTCCTTCTAAATCTTTTGCTCCATATCCGTTCAATGTCCCACTCTCATTAATGGATCTTTGCGGAGATCAATCACAACGTCTGGATTTGAAGTATGATATACTACGTTACCAGGCTCTACTCGAAAAAACTCTTTATTCGCATCTTGTTCGGATACGGTACGAATTGGTGCAACTTCATCTACGATTTTTTTGTTATCTTCCTCATGATATTGAATAATGGAAACCAGGACAAATTGGTCAGGGAACAGTTCTCTTACTTCCTGCCATTTCATGTGTTATACCTCCTATTTTTCTTAATGGATCAACTTTCTATCATTTTAACATATACCCCTTACTTCATATATCGTCATGTATCATAACCTCCGATTTAGTCCAATGTATTCTCACTCGAGTATGTAAAATGTACAAAGAAACCGTCTCCTTTGTTATATGGTCGCTCTCGCTTCCATTTACTACGAAACGGTTTCTTTTGTTTTTCCCTCATGAAAAACTGCCTCTCAAGTCTAGGTCCGTCCTAACACGCCTTGGTTCCGCATCGCTGGAGCTTCAGTCACACCCATGATGTTCAACCTTTTATACCGCTAAATGTAATGCCGCTAATAAACGTCTTTTGAAGAAAAAAGAACAAAACAATGATAGGTAATGTCATCAAGGTGGATACGGCCATTAATAGACCCCATTCGGATCCCTTTTGACTCTGGAATTGCTGCAATCCGAGCGAAACCGTGTAGGATGGTTCATTGGTTAAATAGAGCAAGGGGCCCATGAATCAGTCCAGCTCCCCATAAATTGAAACAATGCCACGGCTAAAACGGCGGATTTGGCTAGTGGAAACATGATCTGTAAATATATGCGGAACTCACTAGCACCGTCTAAGCGGGCCGCTTCGCGCAGGGCATCAGGCAGTCCCATGAAAAACTGCCGCAATAGAAAAATGTAAATGGGCACTCCAAAAAATTGGGGTACAATCAGTGGAAGAGCGGTTCCTACCCAACCTAATTTAGTAAACAACAGGAATAGCGGAATCATCGTCACCTGTCCGGGAATCATCATCACAGCGAGGGTTACAAAGAAAAGCAAACCTCTCCCGCGGTACTCTAACTTGGCAAAACTATATGCAACCAAGGGACAGGATATGATCACACCAAGCGTACTCGCGATGGTTATAATCGCCGTGTTTTTCAGATACGTCCAAAAAGGGATATACTCCACGGCACGGGAATAATTACTCCACAGAATGGGATGCGGAATCCACTCTGGTGGGAATGTAAAGATTTGTGTGAGTGGTTTAAGAGAAGTCGAAAGCAGCCAAATGAACGGAGTAATGAAAAATGCAGAAGCAACAATTAGACATAAATAAGCTAACGCACGATTGATTCTTTTGATCGCGATAGGATTCATCCCTTACTTCCCCCTCCTTATTTCCCTTGATAATGAACCCAGCGTTTAGACGTAATAAAAATAATTCCGGTTAATGCCATAACGATAATAAATAAGATCCAGGCCATGGCGGAGGCATAACCCATTTTGAAATACCTGAATCCGTTCTCATATAAATACATGACGTAAAAAGTCATGGAATTCGCGGGAGTACCTTGCCCTTTGGTCAACGTATAGGGAAGAGTAAACTGTTGGAATGCACCGATCATCCCCATGACAAGGTTGTAGAAAATAACGGGAGTAAGCAAAGGCAGAGTTACCTTTCTCGTTTTCTGAAACCAGTTAGCTCCATCGATTTGTGCCGCTTCATAGTACTCATCAGGGATGTCTCCTAGTCCAGCAAGGTAGATAACGACCGCTTGTCCAATACCCCAGAGCGACATCAGAATGAGTGAGGGTTTGGACCATGACTCACCACCAAGCCAAGCGGGCCCATCGATACCGATATTCGCTAACATCGCGTTCACCAATCCGAAGTTTGGATGTAACAGCCACATCCACAGAACAGCCAGAGCTACTTGTGGCACGAGCGTAGGTAAGAAAAAGATCGTTCTGAATACAGCCATACCCTTGACCTTCATATTCAACATCATAGCGAGTGCCACACCGAAAAATATACTTAATGGAACAAAAAATACCGTAAAATAAATCGTGTTGTATATGGATTTCCAAAACAGAGGATCATGGAAAAGATCTCGATAATTATTCATTCCGACAAATTCACCAGGCTGTAGAATGCTGTAAGTCGTGAAGCTGAAGTAGATGGACATGAGCATGGGAATTGCATAAAAGCATAGCAGCCCTATAGCCCAAGGTGAAGCAAACAGCCACCCAATCACGTTAGTTCTGTGGAGCGCTCGTTTCCTTGCCGATGGAATTGCTTTTACTTGAACTGGATCGGCCAGTTTCGCCATGTACATTCTCCTTCCAATTGTCATTCATGAAATAGGCAAGGAGAAAGCTCGCTCCCTGCCTACCGAGCACTCTATTTGTCGTATTTTTCTAAAGCCTTATTAACAGTCTCTGTTACTCGATCCAGGTTCTCTTTCGGAGTACCGTTACCGCGGGTAGCCTTTTCCGTAGCGGAAGCTAACTCATTCCACAACAGCTGTCCTTCAGGAATAACCGGGCGGTTGTGTGAATTGGGCAAAATATTAATAAATTCCTTCATGATCGGATCGTCCTTGTAACCGTATTTGTCGTTAACCGAATCGATAACGGAAATTTGAGAGTCGGCGTTTAATAACGTTTGCCCCTCTTCTTTCCCTAAGAATTCGAGGAATTTCCAAGCAGCAGCGACGTTCTTGGCCCCTTTAGGAATAATAGCGGAGCCGCCTCCTGACCATGTCGTAAAATCCGCTCCCGTTGGAGTCGGTATCGGTGCAACGCCGTAATTTAGATCCGGCTTAAACTTTTCGATCCCCTTAACCGTAAAGTTTCCACTGATCTTCAAGCTGACTTGACCGGAAATGAAGGGATCCATTTCCTCCGTGCCAGCTGCGCTTGTGAATCCGGCAATATCCTCGACATTGTATTTTTTGCCGAAGTCGGTCATCCATTGCAGCGCTTCAACGACTTTAGGATCATTTGCAGTAATTTTGCCGGTGGCAGCGTCCTGGAATTCTCCTCCAAATGCCCACCCCCAAGTATAAAGCCAGCCTTGCGAATACCATGGGATGAACCCAATCCGTTTGAAACGTTTACCTTCCTTGATGGTTAACTTATCGGCGGCCGCTTCAAGTTCGGCGATCGTTTGCGGTGGTTTGTTGGGATCCAGCCCTACTTCTTTGAAATGATCCTTATTGTAAAATAGCAGGCGAGAATCCGTATCCATCGGCATTGCATAAAGCTTTCCTTGATAACTGGATTCCTCCCAAGCAAATGGATAATACATTTCCTTACGAATTCCGGATTCTGCTGCCATCGAGGATAAGTCAGTCAGCGAACCTTGCGCAGCCCAAGTACCGACCTTAAATCGGTCGAAAAGTGCAACATCAGGCGGATTGCCGCCTGCGACTGCAGTCAGCAGCTTCTGATCGGATCCCTCGCTGGATTCCGTATAAACCAATTTCATTTTGATGGTAGGGTTCTTCTCCTCAAATGCCTTCACGACTTTATTCATATTATCTAAATCAATGGAGGTAAGACCATGCCACATCGTAACCGTTGTATTCCCCTCTCCGGCCGGATCGCCGGAGCCTGCCTTCGTTGAGCAAGCAGTTAGAAGTAGTAACATAGCCAGAAAGTAAACAAGAATTGGAAATGCGATTTTTTTGGATCTCCTCATTCAAAGTCCCCCTTAAGTTAAATGAATTCGTTTAACTTGAATTCCTATAGAATCCACTTCCTTTTCTGATCAATCCACAATTTATGTAAGCGCTAACAAGATTGGTGATATGAACGATTTGAAATCAGAAAATGATGAACGAAGTGAATTGGTTATAAGAATCCTCCTAGTTACACTAGATATACTAAGTATATTAATATGACATCACAAATCATGTCAATTGCAATATTACGACATGAATATGTATGACGTATGACTATAATTAGATATGTGAATCGATGTTTCGAGGTTCGTTAATCTCTGGTCTCCCAACCCATTCCCTGATGTGAAACATGCTTTACCATAAGAAAAACGGCTATCGACATACTTCACAGAAGACAGACGACATTCTAGAAGAAGTTTTTCCTGCGATATCAGGTCCGGAAGGTCCAAGCTTTGAAGTTGTTCATATTTCTGATATCAAAAAAAAGTGCCGATAAGCCACTGGGGACTTCTCGACACATTGAAAAATATCCTTGATTTTGTTGAGTTGCACTGAGCTTGTATTAACCCTATGTGTTATTTTTCACGACCATACGATGTTCAATAATGTTCAGCTCGGGAACTGCTGCTCCATTCAGCTGAGAGATTAGCATATCCACTGCCAATTCACCCATCTGCTTCTCATCCTGCTTAATATGAGTGAAGATGGGTTGACCCAAGTAATCATTCAGGGAGTCGAAACAAACAATCTCGAATTCCTCCAGAGATTTCCCCATCGAGTGGATGACTTGAGCCAGCATGGTAGCTATTAGAAATTCCGACGCGACAAACGCCTTTACATCAGGGTGTTGTTTCAAAAAATGCTTTATTGTTTCCTTATCGCTTTCAATCGCTGTTCCATCTATGTTCATAGGAAGGGTGCCCTTCAAGTTCGTCAATACATAATCTTTGTTCAAATTCATCCCTTCCTGGGTGAAGGCAAACGTATATCCGAGCAGCCTTTCCTCCAATGTTGAAGTATTCTCTTCCGGCGGAGATAAAAAGGCAATTTTTTTATGGCCTTTGCTAATCAGATGTCGCGTAAGATCCATGGCTGCTTTCTTATTGTCTGTGTATACCGAACAAACCGGAATTCCTTTGAGATATCTATCGGCCAAAACAATCGGAAACCGATCTAATACAAGCCGAAGCAGTTCCGAATTATAGTGTTGACCATGAATGGGAGTCACGATTAATCCCTTGATGCCTAAACCAATAAACAAGTCGATCGCACGTTTTTCCTCATCCCGATCCCCGCAAGTTCGCTTGATAATGAGTTGATAATTGTGCTCAGCGCTCCGCTTTTCCATCGATCTAAGAAGCTGCAGGCCAAACTCGTCAGAAAAATCCGGTATAATAAAACCGATCAATCGCTTATCATCCTCCGGAACCAAGGTCGTTTTTACCTCTGAATAATGCTTCGGTTCTTGTCCTCCAATTATACTATCGGCCACAAATGAACCTTTTCCTTGTATTCGTTTGATAACGCCGGAATCGGCCAATTTCTCCAGAGCCTTTTTAGATGTAATACGACTGACGCCAAATTGTTCAGCCAACTCTTTCTCAGAAGAGACTCGGTCTCCTTCTTTTAATCGACCTTCTTTGATCTCTTGTACAATATAGACATATATCTGCTCGTATAAGTGCAATTCCACAAGACCACCCTGACATCATAATATTAATATACTAAGTATATTACACAAGAAGTCATTCGCAAAGTTAATCAGATTACCGCCGAACTTCTGTGGGCATGCAACATCTTAGTGGATGCCATGGTGTCCCTGAAATGTTTAAGAGATCCGAACGAGCTGACATTGAGGCAAGGCTGATCTACGAGCGAGGATAATGACGTCCATATGAAGGCATGACTTGGACAGGATCATCGGACTGGATGTGTTGAGATTGTTCCAATTTCCTAGCACGAAGCTGTGGGCAATATGCCAGTAACCCACATTCTCATTCAACGGAATGGAGATAATCTCTCCGAACTTTCGTGTATCTCTTTATGAATTATCAGTTAAATGTAATATAGTTGTAAATTTTTATAAAATTTACCTTTATCGATTTCGTATAGTGACATTTGTATGTAATGCATATACGTCAAACAATCTCGATTTTATATAATTTCTAGCATTGCATTACATAGCGTGAATAAGGCCTACTCCGCCTTCCTGCTAATTGTTGGTATTTTAATAGCAGGGGCTAGTCGATTTAGCACCACTACTAGTTCTACTAATGAATCGGGTACATACGTTATCCCTACTGAGGACGACAGTACATTGGAAGTTTCAATTGAAGAAACAGACAAAGAATACATTGTAACTTCTTATGTAAATGGCGAAAAAGAATCTCAAACATTTAAAAATAAAGAAACAAGAGATATGAAGACAATTGATAATGATGGGAAAGTAGAATATTCTAATGAGAGTGACTATATTGAAAAAGTTGCTCCAGATCCGATGATTAGTAACCAAGACTCTTTACTACTAGTGCTGCTAGTAATTGGACGTTTGTAGATTCAGCATACCATTCTAATCCAAATGTGAAGCAATGGGGTTATTTATATAATGTTGCTGATAAGATCACCAAAGCTATTACTGGTCAAGTTTATGGAAGATTTGCTGCACAAGACTTGGAAGTAAGATCTAACGGGAAGATTGGCCTTCGCAGTAAGCGAACGATCGTAGATGCTAAAGTGATTAATACAAAGAACGGAAAAGTTGAATGGGTACCAATTAGAGTTGAAGGCGAAGGAAGAAGTAATACTGATCTTTGCATAATCGGAGCATACAATGCTTGGCTTCTTAACTAAGAATATGTCGAAACAATCCACAAAATAAATATTTAAGATAAGTTGATGTCATTAATGCTTGGCTTCAACTACTTATTCAAAGGAGATATGATGTATAGAAGACTAATAATTATTGCTTGTCTGATAGAAGTGGCTTTTTTAATTTTTTTACAATATCGTTACAATAATATTTTAGATCTTTTTCCTTTCATTGGAGTGTTAGTTTTTTTCATGGTGCTGAGTTATTTCTTAAAAGTTCAACTAAGTAAAAAACGTAAAGAAATAGTACTTTTTTTACAAACACTCTTCTTAATATTTATTCCAATTTATACGATAACTACACTTCCTCAATATACGTATGAAAGTGCGGTAGATAAGGTCACTCAGAACCTAGAAGAACCTTATGTGGTTAATAAACAGAAGAATACGTTAATTGAAGATGAATTTAATGAGTTTAAAAAAGGTTATATGTTCTCAGTTGAAAAAAATTCAGAAGTATCTTCATACGTTTTTGATCCATGGACTGGTAATTATCATGAAGTACAAGATTGAGATAAGACCGGCTAATCGGTTAAATTGATGTAGAGCTTTCTATCATGTAAAAATTGTTTTTAAGGCCTTAAGAATGATGAAAATTACTTTTAAGCATCGGTTCGCCGATTCTTTTTTTCTTGCACATTCTTAGGCTTCCTATCATGCATACCTGCAAATACAAGACCGCGCAACATGAATATGATGTTAAGTGATGTTCCTCCAAATACTCAGGAAACTTAATCTCCCAAGTCCATACATCCAGTGGGTTTTTAATTCTGAATATACGCAGTGCTACACATAATGAAAGCAAACCAACCATCGTTTAGAATAAAAAGGGTCTTCTTCATCCCACAAGGAATCCTACGGTCTTCCACTGCAATTGAAATGTGTAGCATGATCCACTCACCACATGACAGGCAAAAGAAGCTCTAATGTGGCAATCCTCGCCATCCATTGCAAGCTCCCCTTCCCCTCCATATACCAGCAACAGCACATTTGAAGCTAAATCCGTTTCGTGTAACACACTACCTGTCTGCAAGGTACTATCATATTTTCAAGAATTAGGATTCAGGCTCTTTCCTTCCCCCATGTGCTGATCCGTGTTACAGTGGCATCCACATACCGCTCTTCTAAAATCTCATCTCAGCATACTGTGTTCCCTGTGATCTCTACGATCCTTCCGGTCAGCTTCCTCCATTCTATGGATGTACCGTTGCAGTGCTTCTTTATGCGTCTCCAATTCATTTATTCTTGTGGATGTTCCGCTTAGGAAAGATTGCATTTTAAATCCTAGCGTGGCTGCAGAATTTCCAGCCCAATCTTGCTCTAGTCTGCTATGTATTGAACGCATCTTCTGCTCCTGCTGCATTAAGCGCTCCTGCAATTGCTCACATTGCTGAACGGCTCTTCTAAGATCGGATAAAGATACCGATATTCTTCCCATGTTACTTACCTCCTGTTAAGAATTGATCTGCTTGAACGAAATCTTCATGCTTACGTTCAATGTATTCTGCAATCTCGCTGATCGATTCCTGATACCAACGGTTAATTCGTTCTAGTGTCGCTGTAGCTTCGTAAGCAATCGGGGTAAAGGAATGGCTTTCACTTGTGGAAGTATACGCCTCGAACATCCGGATGGAAGCTTGTGCATCATTGGAGAATCCGTCCAGACTAAGGCGCATTTCCCTAGCTGCTTGCGCCAGCTCCTCCGGTGTCAATCGGATTGTACCGCCACCTTGACCTGACTTCCCATAGGCGGCAACTGCTATTAAGGGCGCCAACGCTCCGCCAAAGAGATTTGACAAGGCCACCTGTGATTCCTGATAAGTATTCCAGCGTGGTGAGATATCAATTTGTTGCCCCGTGGCACGATCAATAAGTGGACCGACCAAGTTCCCCTGTTGATCAAACTGATATTGGTTCATGGAGTGATAGCCTTTACCTTCTTTTTTAGAAAATGAGTCCATCAATCGAATAATATTGCCGACCTGAAACTTGTCCAGATCAATATCGATTGGGAAATTGTATGTAACTAGTGGGCCGCTGGGTCCCATCGGGCGAATAGGCAGCATAAGCTGGAATTGCAGTCTCCAGTTTTGGTACATCGCATTGGCTGAGTCAAAATCCTGGCCTTTGTAGTACGTGCTGCCAACATGCCTGTCATATTCAGAAATCCCTCCTGCACCTACTGAATCGTTAGGATGAACGATGTTTACCACTTTTTTATCATAGTAACCTTCATTTACCTTCGCCAAGCTTGCATCGTCCAGCAAATTAGTTACACTCGGAGCACTGTATGTCATGGCTGGCAAATCCTGTCGTGCTGCCACATATTGCGCTAAACCACCTCCAAGCGAATGTCCTGTAAGAGAAATACTTGCGTCAGGATATTTTGATTTAATCTGTTCATAAAGTACTTCCGCCTGATGGAATTGGTTATTCTGCCAATCGATATCATCCTTAATCGATTGAATAAAACTTTTCTTAAAAATGTTATGATGATTCGGGTCAGTTACGGCATCCTCCAGTTCTCTGGTACGTCCACCTAAGACATCAAACACGTCTGTTTCGTAATCAGCCGCTATCCCCAGCCAGTTCCCATCCGGCTCCGTTCCACGGTAACCGATGACAATCTGATTCGTTTGATTGTTTTGGAAGACAACGGAATCGAAACCCGACACTTTATTGTGGAGCTCAGCACCTTCAGGTTCAATGACTTTCCATTGTGCATATTCCCCCTCCTCTGTAAGCGGTGTGCCGGCAGAAATGTCCCTCTGATAAGCAAAGTTAGATATTTTCTGGTATAACTCGTCGCTAATGTAACCGTTTTGCATAAATACCTCCTGAATTGAACATTTCAATATGATTATGTAAACTAGTGATAAATCAATCTTTATAGTATATTAATACCAGTCTAAGAAAGTAGAGGTGTCCCTTTTGAGAAAACCTTTCTTCCTGTTTGTAATCTTAATTATCTCATCTCTCTTGCTTGGAGCATGTGCCTCCAAAGAGGAGAAGGAGATTGTATCCTCCGCCGAGAAGTTCGCTGCAAATTATGTTCTCGAAAAATACGGTGTAACCGTTCATTTTACGGAGTATAGATTCTCTCCTCCCGATCTAAGCAAGTCGCTAGGCCTTCACGGCTATATTGAAGGCGATAAGAAAAAGAAGGTATTCGTTATGGTAAATTACGATCCATTAAGTGTGGAGACACTATCGCTTCCTGATGGAATATCCAAGAAAACAGATTCCAAATAGAGCGGTGAAGTATATTTTTCAAACTACCAATCTAAATAAATGTTTTGAAAATATAGGGAATATATGGATTGTATCTTTCGTCAATTACATCTGTCAACGTTCACGGCAACAATAAAATGAAGAAATAAATGCAATCTACATAATAGAATTACTGTTTTCGCAAATTATGATATATCTCTGTTTGAAGAAGTTATCTACTAACCCAATACATTTTGATCTACATAAATAGGGGAGCCATAATATAGCTCCCCTTCAACCCAACAACGCCTGCTCAATCTGATCCACAATACCATTGATCCCCATCGGTCCATAACACCCAATCCATGTCGCTGCATCCACCGAATGCACACGCTGCTCTTCTCCCCCACTAAGCATTCCCAAAACCCTCTCCTCTGTCGCCGATATCCCATCCTGCATAAGCTCATTACTCAGCAGAAAGTAGTGACTCGCCTGCACTGCAGGTAATCTCTCAACCGAGATATGATAGGCTGTGTCGGAGGTATCTGCCACAAATAGCGGAACGGGCAGACCTAGATCGCGGTACAGCACAGCCCCTGTGCGATGAGCAGCGGAATGGACGCGAACGAGAGAGTCCAGCGGACGGATCAGTGCCACACTTTTGCCTGCCAATACTGTAGCTAATCCCTCAGACAGCAAAGCCGTTCTGCGAAGATAGCCCGCAATAATCTGCTTGGCCTCTGCTCGTTTGCCTGTCAGTTCACCGAACAGACTCAGGATCGTCTGCCAGTTTTCGTTACGTTTGAACATGAGCACTGGAGCCCCCCCACTTAATCGTTCAAGATACTGTTCATGCACCTCGGTGCAGATAATCAGATCCGGTGCAAGTCTTTCTACCGCTGGCAGATCGGGATATTCATATGTACCTAGTAATTCGGTGTGCTGGAGTCCTGCCCGAAGGGACTGGGGGAAAGATAACACGCTGCTTCCCAGTCCAACACTTCCTACCGGGGCCAAGCCAAGCGCAAGCAAATGATCGGCATACTGCACATCGAGAACAGCGATACGCTGGGGTGTTTCAGTTACGGTGTACTCCCCTTGCATATGACAGATGACCGGGCCTTGGGCTGATTCATAGGATGAAGCTGTGCGGTTTTGCAATAAGGCATTCGCATAGTCTGCATCCGTTCTCGAAGCGGCGGCATGCCGATAATGTAGCGGTGGGACGCCAACATATTTTTTAAACGCTCTGCTGAAATAATACATATCCCGATAGCCCAGCTTGTCCGCAATTTCTCCTATGGAAGCATCCGTATGACGCAGCATGCGTGTGGCACTTTCCATACGTAGCTGAATGACGTACTCCATCGGTCCGAGCTGCTTTTCTTGTTTGAAACGGCGCTGCAATTGTCTTACACTACAACCCGCAAGGGCAGCCAGCTCTTTCAGCTCCAGGTTCTGACGATAGTGCGACGCAATATAGGAAGCGACCACATCCACCATATCGGACTCCGCTCCCCCCTGACCGCGTTCATATGCCATGATCAGTTCGTAGATCATACCCTGAAGCAAGGCGTTCGCATAGAATCGTTCCAGTCCTTCGCCGCGGCGCCATTTGACCACGGTTTTCTCGGCATTTTCGATCCATTCGGCATGGGCTGCCGAGTTCTGCACGAATGATCTGCGCAGCGGATGTTTACGATACGAGGGCACAACAATAGAGGCTCCCTCCATGGAAGAAGCCTTGTACTTGATCACTATATAATGAATGTCCTCTGATCTGGCCGTCAACGTGTAGGATGATCCCTTCACCGCATGACAGGCAAAAGAAGCTCCAATGTGGCAACCCTCGCCATCCATTGCAAGCTCCCCTTCCCCTCCGTATGCCAGCAGCAGCATATTAGAAGTTACATTTGTTTCGTGCAAAACGCTGCCTGTCTGCAAAGTACCGCTATATCCGTCCAGCATCTTGATTGCTGTATCGCTCCAACCACTTGTCTGTTCTTGCAGCGGCATTTCTCTCATCTCCTGACAATCGCATAGGTATAATCATTGCTGTTGTCATTGTAGTTGAGATTCTTTCTCATTGTCAATTTTCGGACTCGGCACGGCTCTTCGTCATGCAACTCACCCAGAGCAACGGTACGGACATTATGTAGGAAACGAATATTCAGTTGTTAGGAGAAGCTTCATCAATATTGATCAAACTCTCGTTAATCACAATCCCTATCCAAACCCTTAATAGTTTTAACATATTTTTAACTTGTATGTATAACAATTACATGTATAATAGTGGTAATTGAGAGGAGGTGAATACAAATGAAAAAATTAGAGATTAAAGAATTGATTCTTAAATCAGAAAAACTGGCTAAAGTTAATGACTTGTGGTACTTTGTCCGATCTGGAGAAGGTGCTTGGATCATAGGTTCAGGAGGCGGAGCCAAGTAAAATGGCTTTATTGAATCTATGATTCTTAAAAGCTAAAACTCAAATTAGTGGTTGAGTCAATTAAAGCTCCAAGCTTCTTCATCCATTTTGGTACATAACATACGGGAATTACTCATGTGAGCTCTGGCACAATTTGCGCCTGAAGACTGCCAACCACTAATGATGAGGTCTGGCTATTTTACTGGAAATTATTTTAGTAGGAGTTTCGAGATACTGTGTATGAAATAGTGCTTTTACATCTCACTTCATTTAAGAACGGTAGAAAGGAAATGTTCATGTATAACAATGCGGTAATAAACCTGGGAGCGAAATGTAATGCAGCCTGCGCCCATTGCTGCTTTTCTTGTTCTCCAGCCTCCACTCAATCTATGGATCCAAATTACATAAGACAGCTTGCCCATGAATTGGCTGAAAATAAAAAAGTAAATTTGATTTCATTTACAGGTGGAGAGATTTTTTTGAACTATCCATTTTTACAAGAGTTATTAGAGATCATTAAACCTCATCAGAAGAGAATCACCCTTATTAGTAACGGCTTTTGGGGCATCAGTAGAAAAAAAACAGAACAGTATTTTAACGACATGGAGTATTACAATGTGACTAATCTAACCATAAGTTATGATGAATTTCATGAACCATACGTTAAAGCTGATGCCATTAAAAATATACTGGAATGTAGCAGAGACTTCTCTAGTACGAGCGTGGCGCTAAATATGGCTGTAACAAAAAGTAAAATGTCTAATCGTATATTAGAATATATGGGAGAATCTTTGCTTGGGATCAGAGTGACAAAGTTTCCACTCATGCCAGTT
Source organism: Paenibacillus sp. 2TAF8 (assembly GCF_052114825.1). NCBI lineage: Bacteria > Bacillati > Bacillota > Bacilli > Caryophanales > Paenibacillaceae > Paenibacillus > Paenibacillus sp. 2TAF8. The sequence continues at coordinate 58,191 of NZ_JBFRFN010000009.1, read as the reverse complement.
GGAGAAGCAAAGCATGAAGACCCGGACAGCTTTCAACATATTTATAAACTCAGTAACGAAAGGAGTTTGTATTGTCCTGGATTTGAAGTCGTGTATCATTTTGACGGTCAAATATATCCTTGTTGCTCGCCAGCAGTATTTGATACCAAATTGCATTTGAGAGAAAGCATGGACCAAACGTTTGACAGAACCATTGAAAAATTAAACTCCAATCTTTTATTTTACATTATGCGAAAGGAAGGATTTAAATGGTTCATTGATACAGTTCAGAGCAACCCTGAATTTAATCACATTGAGATCCCAGAACAATTTTCATCCATATGTAACATCTGCAACATTCTATTTAAAACAGAAGAGAATATTGATTTGTTAACACCATATATGATGAATTATTACGAGAGCATGGTATGAAGCAGTGTTTTACGTTTGAAAACGAAGAGTATGAAATTTTTGTAGAAAACGAAGTGTTTGTTAAAGATAAGTGCAAAAAAGAATTTTATAAGACAAGCATTATCAATTTGGATGAAACTTTGAAAGAGCAGTTGAGCGTATATAAGAGTAAAATTAATTCTGTAAATTTCACCATTTACATCACACTCTTTTTAGTACTGCTTGTGTCTAATCTTTATTTTATTCATTTTTTCGGTTATACATTTCCTAGATTTGAACATAACTTAAAGAATTATTCTATTTTTGTTTCTTACATGATTTTCAATGTCTTTATTCATGAGCTAGGCCATATAAAATCCATGAATTTTTTCGGAAGAAAACATAACAAAGTTGGATTCAAAATGAACTTTTATGTTTTTCCTTCTTTTTATGTTCAACTAAACGATATTTATATGTTATCCAAAAAAGAAAAGCTCATTGTTCATTCAGCAGGAATTTATATCAATTTATTCATTATTTTAACGATCCAGATCATCAATACGTTATTCTTGAAAATGAATATGTTGTCGGTATCCTATATTTTCTTCTCTTTAGCTTTATTATGGAATGTAATCCCGGTGCTGAACTCTGATGGATACAAGATTTTACTTACAATCCTAAATAAAGATGAATTTGAAAACTCCAAGAAAAATCATTTCATTATTAAAATCATTCAGATTATTGGGGTATTACTCGCCATACGTTCAGTATTATTGTGGTTTTAAGAGAGGAGCAATTCATGCCATGGTTTTAGATATAAGTGGCTATACGTTAAAAATCAAAAATAATCTCTTGCTTGATCACGCACATTTACATTTTCAACCAGGGGGTGTCAATCATATTGTAGGGAAGAACGGTGTGGGGAAATCCAGACTGGCGAAAGATTTTATTCTAAATAAGAGCGGTTTTTTCCCAAAACACTTGTCCTCAAATCTGACCGTAATCTCAAGTTATTCTAATATACCTGAAGATATTTCCGCCAAATTGCTTTTTAAGATATTAATTAAAAGATATGATCGGATGATGTTGGATCAGCTTAGTGATTTATTGAATATTGAAAATATCCCATCCAACATTCTCATTAAAAATCTAAGTGATGGACAGAAACAGAAGCTTAAGCTGGTATCATTTCTTTTAGAAAATAAGGAAATGATCATACTCGACGAGATCACTAATTCTCTAGATAAAACAACAGTCAATGAGATTCACCAATTTCTTAACATTTATAGCAGACAGCATCCAAACAAAATCATATTGAACATCACTCACAATTTATCAGATCTCAAAAACATCGAGGGAAGATACTTCCTCTTTCAAGACAAGAAGCTAGTGCAATACGAGAACAAAGATCAACTAATAAAAATATATATTGAGGAATAATGACTATGATTGAATTTGCAAAAAGCCTATTTAATAAAGTATTTATGTTTCTGGCACTTATTTTTTTGTTGTCGTTCTTGATCGGTTGGTTCCTTCCTATTGGTCTTGATAAAGTTACATTCCTAAGTTATCGAGAGTATCTCTTCAGTACCTATACTGTCTTTACTCAATTTGGATTTTTAATGTTCTCGTTCATCATTGCTTTCTTCGTGAATAAGGAATATTCGAATAAAACCATTCTGTTTTATAGGCTGTTATCCTATGACAGTCTTAAATTCTTCTTGAATAAATTTGCCGTACTTTTTATTGAATCACTTATTTTAATCACCATATTCCTTTCCGTTGTATCTATGGTGTACCAGGATTTTAGTCTGTTTTTGCTCATGGTATTTTTGTTGACGTCTGTAGTCACACAATACATTCTTATCATTGGAACGATCAGTTTGCTTTCATCTAATATCTTGATGAGTATTGGTTTAAGTATTTTATACTGGATATTGAGTGTCGTTTTAGTAGCCAGTTCGGATAAATTAACATATGTTGCCGTTTTCGACGCTTCGAATTACCTTTATAGACACATCAACCAAGTGTTTGCACAAGGAAACAGTTTCATTTCTTTAAGCAATGTATTGACGGTTATTGTGTATAATCTTATCTTATTTTTAGTGAGTGTTCTGATCGGTAAACTGATGAACAAACGTTGGTTGAAGCTTGGAATCGACTAAAAAGTTGATGTACAAGTTGGAATTTGGGGCAATCTGATATGAACTTTTTTTACACAATTATGTGGATTGTCCCCTCTATAACAGGCAAAAGAAGCTCCAATGTGGCAACCCTCGCCATCCATTGCAAGCTCCCCTTCCCCTCCGTATGCCATCAACAGTACACTAGAAGTTACATTTGTTTCGTGTAAAACGCTGCTCTTGCAGCGGTATTTCTCTCATCTCCTGACAATCGCATAGGTATAATCATTGCTGTTGTCATTGTAGTTGAGATTCTTTCTCATTGTCAATTTTCGGACATTTGAGACAATATTCCCCTGACATCTGATAATAGAAACAGCAGGTAAGCCGCTCACTTTTGGCAACATGTACATCGTCCTTACAATCGGTGAAACGGGTCAACGGATTCTTCCTCTCACCAAACACTTGCCCGGACGCCACCTGCGTCAGATAGGAGAAGTCCTCTCGAATGATCTGACGTTCCTGCTCCGTCTCACCTTCATCAGGAGCGTACAGTCGCCCGATCCGTACCATGATATTCTCCCAGAGAATGCTCATCGAAAGAGGCGCAACCGCAGCCAGTGTCTTTAACAGAGGTGTCAGCTGTACCGCAAACATCTCCTGAACCGCCTTTTCCCGCCATGCGTGCCTGTCTCCCGTTAATTCCTCAGCCCGAACCCCGTTCACCGCTAGAAAAGGAAACCGTGTACCCTCCTCATGCTCTTCGAGCTTCGGATGATACAGAAAGGTGTTCTCCAGCTCAAACGTCACATGCTGATGATGGAACGTCATCGCAGTCACGAGCGGAGTCGTCCATAGATAGCCAAGTCGCTTGGCTAACATGGAAGCGGCAACCTTCATGTCTGGTGCATCGATATAATGTTGAAACCAGCTGATATACTCTCGGCACGCCTCTTCGTCATGCAGCTCACTCAGCGCAATGCTACGGACACTATGTTGAGGCGGCTCGCCAAGCAAAATCGAATGATCCTCCACCGTCTCTTTCCATACGTCTGTCGAGAGATATCGGTTCATATTAGTTCGATCCGAGCAGGGCTTCCGAAGCCTGATCTACAATCAGATTAATCGCAAGCGGTCCGTAGTACGCGATCCATAGCGTGGAGTTTACGTCATACGTGCGGTTATTTTTTACAGCATCAAGAGATTTCCATACCGGGTTATTCACCATCGCCTCTGCTTCTGCCGCAAACAACTCATCGGACAGTACAAAGTAACGATCTGCTCCAATCTCAGGCACTTTCTCCATCGAGATTTCTACGGAAGTATCATCCTTGATTCCTTCAACGAGTGCAGGCATTTTCAAGCCCAGATCATTATACAGAATGCCACCTGTGCGGTGCTCAATGCCATGAACACGGATGCCTTCTTTACGCGGACGAATTAGTGCTACCGTCTCATCGCCCAGCTTCTCCGCCAGTTTCGTTTTCATTCCTGCTACTTTCTCTTCATAAGCTGTGCGCACTTTCTCTGCTTCGTCCTGCTTGTCTGTAATCTTAGCTACTGTAGCTAACGTATCACGCCAGTCTTCGTAGAAATCCAGTACCAGGGTAGGTGCAATTTTGCTTACACTCTCATACTGTTTCTCCTGGAAGTCGGTCATGATAATCAAATCTGGATCTAAGGCAACAATGGCTTCCAGGTTAGGCTCGTCCCGTGTACCCAGAACTTCAACGCCACTTGCCTGATCGCCTAAGTATTCTGGGAAATCAGTGTTCCCTCCAGCGATAACACTACCTGCCGGCTTTTCGCCAACGGCTAACATCTGATCCAAAAACTTAACATCCAGCACGGCAACTTTCTTCGGTTTTTCGTTTAGAGTGATGTCACCCTTCATACCCTTGATCGTTACTGGAAAAGCGCCGTCGGTCTTTGTCTCTGTACTCGCAGGTGTCTCCGCTGGTGTTGCCGCGGACTGTTTACCGCTATCTTTACCTGTTCCGGCACCGCAAGCCGTCAGTACTAAAATCAGGGCTAACATCAAGCCTATGAGTAATCGTGATTTGTGAGCAACATAGCCTTTATTTGCGGCTGCTTGCCCGTTTGTTCCTTGTTTCATCTGTAAATCCCCCTTATGTATACTAGTGATAATGATTTTCATTATCGAAACATAAAGAGAGTATATACGATCTGTGTATCGTGTTACCATGTACTTTTGCGACATTTCAGTCGGACTAATGCGACATCATAATTCATGTTTTACCTATCCACTATGCACCTTTTAATTTCTCAGCAATATAAGCCTGTAGACGGTAAATGTCTGCAAGAAGCTCTTCTTCCTCCGGCGTATTGCCATACTCCCCCAGCCAGCGCGGTGTGCGGATATGCCAATCCTCTGTCAGGTATTGCTTCTCATCGCGATACTCTAGAATATGTCCCAGGAAATATTCCAGTGAGCCGAAGGATTGCTTTCCTTGATCGTTAATGATGGATTGTGCGCTCTCAATGATGGTATGTAACCTTTGTTGAATATGCTCTTCTGGATTCATAGTGGATCTCCTCCAAAGGAATATTTTTAAGGATTCATATCCAGATTTCGTTCAAGCATTGCCCCTATACGTTCAGCCATCACGGAAGGTGGGAGAGGTCTTTCCTGTGTAAACCACCATTCCACGACCCCAATGATCGCTCCACCCACAAACTGAACCTCCACAAGTTGATCTTTCATGAATTCGGTGTTCATAACGCCTGGATCGCTCTCGTTCCCATTCTGTAATTCATCGATAAAAAAGTCCAGAAACTGCTTACGAAAAAAAGAACTGCCTTTACTCTCCAGCAATGCGGAGAAAAATAAAAAATGCTTCTCAAAATAGTCAAACCACATGAATACCATGTTGTTATAACCCATGTCCATCTCCGTAGATTCACAGATTTCATGCAAATTCTCAATATGCTCTGTGATGAGTTTATTCAGAAGATCAAATTTATCTGTGTAATGAAGATAGATCGTTCTGCGGCTGATATCCGCTTTGCCTGCAATGTCCTGGATCGTAATATGATCAAATTCTTTGTTCATCATCAGTTCAATAACCGCCGTTTTGATCGCTTCTTGGGATTTGCGTATCCTTCGATCCACCTTGACCACTTCATATCACCCTTTTTCTTCATTGTTAATACGCACTTTCAAACATCTGTGCACAATTGCACGCAATCCAGCTTTTTAGCCATTGTAAGATTTATATTTACGTATACCATTATACACAGACGATCAATAATACACTACTGTGCACTAATTCACAGTAAGAAATGGAGTTTAACCATATGAAAATTGCAGTCATTGGGGCTACCGGAGGAACGGGAAAAAAAGTAATCGAACGCGCCCTTACATTAGGGCATGAAGTTATTGCCGTTGCTCGTCGTCCCGAAGCCATTGCTCCAATAGAAGGACTTACAGTTAGGAAAGGGGATGTGTTCGATTTACCTGTTATGATTCAGGCGATTTCAGGGGCAGAAGCTGTCATCAGTTGTATAGGCCCTCCTATTAACGGATCATCCAATTCCGCCAAGAAGGGCTTAGATAATCTCAGTGCCGGTTTACGTACAATGAAGGCTAATTTCTCACCAGGCACAGTCATGTCTGAAGGAATTCCAAATATCATTACGGCCTGTCAGCGTACAGGGGTTACACGTATGGTGATGCAAAGTGGCATTAATTTGAGTGATGGCAGAGAGCTATCTTATGTAAACAGTCTCGCCGTGCGTCTGATGCGCCGTATTTTTTGGAAGGCCATTCAGGATAAACGTATTGCGGAACAAGCACTCATCCAAAGTGATCTCGAATGGGTCATCATGCGTGCATCCGTGCTTCAGTATGCGGAAGGGAATTCGGAATATACGGCTGGCCCACTCGCTCGCATCAATCCACTTGCTGCACTTCCTTTTGCAGATTGTGCGGATGGGCTAGTACGTGCGGCAGTCAGCCAGCCCGATTGGACCGGAAAAATTGTGAATATAGGGAGATAAGTCGTTCGGATTGGAGGTTCGTTCAATTTCTTATATACTCTATGTAGGCCTTTGTTTACAACCAAAGAATCGATGCCCCAATAATGATGGAGACATCGATTCATATCATCTAACTATGGGGTGAATCATGAGTATGCAACTAAATAGGAAGTATATTACTATAGTGTTCACTGTTGCCATTATTGCTTTTCCTATTATAATTGGATTCTTTATGTTAAACAAGGTTGTCGATCCGGAAGAGATTATGGTTACCAAGACTGAAGTTTCTCCTGAGCTTATTACGATACAAGGTGGATTTGGAGACAGTATCAGCAAATATCACGGTTACAACGTCTCACATCATGATCATTCACTATTCATTCAGATCAAAGGCAGCAAACTTCCGATTAGAGGTCATAAGGACTTCAACATTTCGTTCTCTAATACTTATGGGAATATTAATGAAATCTACTTAGAAGGGCAGGACAACGCTAAAAGAAAGATTTGGCCCCAGCCCTGACTTTCATGTGAAGCCAAGTTGAGCTTAGCTCTACATGGTTACTTCTGGGTCAATTCCATATCCCATCCATAATAGACATAAAGGATGCCTGCATTCCCTTCGCTCTCACCACCGCACTCCTATTACTGCACCTGCTTTTCGACCAACTCTTGTTTGATTCTGCGAATCTGGTTGAAGTGGTTCTGCACATGAGCAACAAAAGCCGGAATGATCGCGGTCAGAGATACCGTCTCACCTTTGAAGTTAATACCGGTTTTCTCCCATTCTTCGTCGCTCAGCCGCTCCAGTAATCCTGAATTGTACTGCACCAGACCATTAGCAATCGTGATCAGATGAGAGATCTGCTCTTCGTTTGCTTTTTGTCCCGCAACCCATGCATCCTGATTAAAACCAAGCAGCGTCGCCGGTGATCCCGCTAATATTTCCCGGATGCGGAAGGAAACGACGATACTGTGGTCCACCAGATGTGCCAGTACTTCGGTAACACTCCAGGAGGATGGAGTAGACTTCCACTTTAACTGCTGCTCGGTCAGACCTGTAATCTCCTGTTCAATCTCTTCATAAGCGTGTACATATGCCGATATCATTGCTTCTATCTTCACTGTTGTGTTCCCCATGTTTACCGCTCTCCGATCTATATAAGTTTAACTAAAATACGGATGATAGGAATAGTTATGCTTACACCAGTTCCCCTGTAAATGCTTCTTTCAGCAATTGAAACGAGCGGATTCGTTGTTCAAAGTCAGGAATAATCGTTGTAAACACAAAGCTGTTCACGCCATATTCCTCTGACAGCTCAAGCAGTCGCTTCCGCACGGTTTCCTTGGTCCCGCGTGTAATGTCCGCTTCGCGCTCAACCGCCGTATACGTTTCTCCCGCCTGTCTTGCGAATTCCGCTGCCTGCTCCAACGTCTGCACATTCACCGTTTTGCCACTCGCTAGCGTTGCACGTACCGTTTTGTGCTGTCCCGCTAGCGCATTCGCCTCTTCTTCCGTATCTGCAGCTATGACCGACAAAGCCAGAATGGCTTCAGGCTCTCCGCCATGTTCAGTATTAAACTGCGTGCGATACGTATCCAGAGCGGTTCGTGCCGTTTCAGGATCACTGTTGATAAACAGCGCGAACGCATAAGGTAACCCCTGTTTGGCTGCGAGTTCCGCACTGGAAACACTTGTGCCCAGCATATAAACACGTGCCGGCTGTCCCGGTAACGGATGTGCGGTCAGCCCTGGCTGTGCATGGGTTTCACTTGCCGGAGCGTTCAGAAAGTTTCTCAGCTCCACCAGTTTGTCATCCAGCGTTTCCGGATCGGCGATTCCCTTTTGCAACGCCTTTGTGGAACGAGGCAAGCCGCCTGGAGCTCGCCCGATCCCTAGTTCAACCCGTCCCGGAGCTAGTGTCGCGAGCACATTGAAGCTCTCAGCTACCTTATATGGGCTATAATGCTGGAGCATGACACCACCGGAGCCGATCCGAATCTTTTGAGTCTGTGCCAGCAAATACGATACAATTACTTCTGGCGATGATCCGGCAACACCTTCCGAGTCATGATGCTCCGCTACCCAAAATCGGTCATATCCAAGTGACTCTCCGAGCTTCGCCAGTTCTACGGTATTTTTCAACGCCTCCGCAGCCGACTGGCCCGGAAACACAATACTCTGATCCAAAATCCCTAATGTAAATGACATCTCTCTTCCCCCTTGGATATTCCTTCTCATGTTTCTGATCCCGTTTTCTTATATGGAATATGCAGTATCCGGTGTAATGCGTTTGAGAAACTGCTTCGTCCGTTCTTCCTTCGGATAGCGGAACAGCTGCTTCGGTTCTCCTTCTTCCACAATGACCCCACCATCCATAAATACAACGTGGTTCGCCACTTCCTGGGCAAAACCCATTTCATGAGTCACGATGATCATCGTTATGCCTTCCTCTGCAATCTGGCGAATAACCGCCAGTACCTCACCTACAAGTTCCGGGTCCAGCGCCGAAGTCGGCTCGTCGAACAAAATAACCTCTGGATTCATCGCCAGCGCCCGGGCGATCCCGACACGTTGTTGCTGTCCACCTGAAAGCTGACTGGGGTAAGAATCGAGCTTGTTTCCGAGACCTACCTTTTCAAGCAAGGCGACACTTCGCGTCCGCGCTTCCTCTTTAGCCACTTTGCGCACAGCCACAAGTCCTTCCATTACATTTTGCAGCGCTGTTTTGTGGCGGAACAGATTATATTGCTGGAATACCATCGCTGATTTTTGGCGTAAGGCATGGATGTCTTTTTTGGCGTGCTTGCCGTAATCCAAGGTAAAATCACCCAGTGTGATATGCCCGGAATCCGGTTTTTCCAAATAGTTAATGCAGCGCAGAAGCGTTGTTTTGCCTGATCCACTAGGTCCCAGAATCGCAACGACCTCTCCGCGCGCCACGTTCAGATCAATTCCTGACAGCACCTTATTGTCTCCGAAGCTTTTGTGTATTTGCTTGAGTTCTATCATGACACGCCTCCCCGGTTGTACGACCTGAACCGCTTCTCTGCCACTGCGGTTAGTCTTTCAATCATGATGGTCAGACCCCAGAAGATGAGGGCTGCCGCCACATATGCCTCAAAAAATTTCCAGTTGGTCGATGCGACAATCTGCGCCTTGGCGTTAATCTCCACCACCGATACCGCAAATGCCAGTGTAGAGCCATGCAACATGCCAATGAGCATATTTGAAATGTTGGGTAGACTGGCTGCAAAAGCCTGCGGTAACACAATTCTGCGCAATGCCTTCGTCGCTGTCATGCCCAGTGAATACGCAGCTTCGATCTGCCCGCGATCCACCGCGAGCAAGCCGGATCTGACTATCTCTGACGCATAAGCACCCGCGGTAATTGAGAATGACAGGTAAGCAAAGCCGATCAATGGAATGGACGAGGAGTTGAACCCGAGTCCAAGTGATGAAGAAACACTGTCAATAATCATCGGTAGACCGAAATAGATCAGTAGCAGATGTGTAATCATCGGTGTACCGCGTATAAACGTGACATAGGCCGTTCCAAGCTGACTTAGTACAGGAACCCGAAACTGGCGGAGAAGCGCCACCGCTGTGCCGATGATAAAACCAAGCACCACCGAGACCACCGTGATAGCCAGTGTAGTTGGGATGACACCGAGAAGTTGCACAAACGCGGTCCATACAAAGGAAGCATCAAAGCTCATATCGGAGCAAACCCCCTCTTCTGCACTTTCCGCTCAAGTACATGGAACACCCTCTCCAGCACAAAACTCAAAACAAAATAAATGAGCGCCAGCGAGATATACGCTTCAATAAAATGACGAGAGATCGTTGCCAGTGTAGACGATTTGCCCGTCATTTCCATGACACCCACACTGAACGCAAGAGATGTATCCTTCAAGCTGCCAATCACCATATTGGCGAATATAGGCAATGCCGTCACATAGGCCTGCGGCAATACAATTCGGAAGAACGCTTGCGGGCCAGACATGCCCATGGCATAAGCAGCTTCGACCTGACCCCGATCCACAGAAGCGACTGATGCTCGAATCATCTCTACCATAAACGCTCCGCTATGGAGCGAGTAAGTCAGAATGACAAAGTAAATTGCAGGTGCTCGGTTGGCATTAATACCGAACAAGCCCAAAATTTCCGGCACACCGTAATAGAACAAAAACAGTTGAATCAAGATCGGTGTTCCGCGAAAAAAAGACACATACAGCTTAGACAGCTGTTTCAGCACCGGAATATTGTACATCTGCGGCAGTGCCGCGATGGAGCTGATGATTAGACCAAGCACCATTGCACTAACGACAATGAGAAGCGTAGTACTGATGGTGGGTAGAAGTTTTACAAAGTAGTCCATGACATAACTGAATTCAAATGGTGCACCCATCGCTGCGACCTGCCTTTCGTCTACGTGTTATTTGGTTTCTGATTGCGTAGCGTCAAAGCCAAGCCATTGCTCACTCAGTTTCTTCAATGTACCGTCTGCCTTGATTTCCTTGAGTGCTTCATCGATTCGATCAGCGAGCTTCTGTTCTTCAGGATCATCCTTGCGGAACATAAACAGGGTGTCCGATTCACTGAGTGGAGGCCCCACCAATTTCAGATCGCCACTCGGATCAACGAGTGGAAGCGTAAAGTCCGCCGCTACAAATGCTGCAACGCGTCCAGCCTTCAGCTGTGTGATGGAATCGTTCGCCACACCGCTTGAATACACAATATCAAGTGCATTGTCGTGTTCCTTGTTGTAGTTTTCCAGCAAAATGGCCTGGGCACTGGTTGCTGTCGTTAACACTTTTTTACCTTTCAAGTCGTCAATGGAATGAATCGTATTGTCATCTTTGAGAACCGCGATTTTGTTCTTCCAATGGGAGTAAGCTTCTTTATTGAATAAGTATTTCTGTTCGCGCTCCGGGTTTTTCTCCATCTGATGTGCGACCATGTCAATCTTGTTGGTTTCGAGGCTGAGCAGCAAGTTCGTGAACTCCATCGTCTGTAGATCAAACTCGTAATCATCCAGTCGTTTATCAATTTCTCTGACGAGTTCTACATCGTATCCCGTCAGCTTGTTATTTTCGTCAATAAAAGCGACATTCGGAAATTGCGTGCCTGTTCCCACAATAATCTTGGTTGGTTCTTTCGCTCCGCCAGCTCCCGATGCTGTCTTCGTGTCTCCCCCGGTACTGCATCCTGTGAGCGCCAATACGATTGCAGTTGTAAGTGTTAGAACAGACCATTTTTTCATGTTTTTCTCCCCCGTTATGTGTGCGATTATTTTAAACCACTAATTCTTACATGTTAACTAGGAATTAATTGATCTAAAAATAGCATTCCAACAGGAACATCGTCAACGGGTTTACTTATAGAACAATTCTATATATAAATAAAATATTCAATAGGTGCGATTACACCTCACCTTAGTCATACTAAGAGTATCCACTTGCTATAATATAGACGACTTCTACACTAAACCTGATCATTATCGTTATCTAACGATGATCTTGGAGAAACAAGAAAAAAACCTAACGCAGAATCGTTAGGTTCAACATGTCTAACATTCTTATGAAACTATAATTAGACGCCCCTTCTCCTTCACTTATCTTCTAGTTATCTTCTAATTATCTTCGACTTAACTTCTTAAATGCCGAGTACTCTTGCCCGGAGTTCATATAACTTAGTATTTTTTCCGCACATGCCGCTTTAACTGAGCCCTTCTCCTCTTAATATATCCTTTGAAAATTGGTCCACAGCGAGCCAGGTAGACACATCTTCTTCTTCATACTTCTTCCAAGCGATTACAACATGAATGTCACATATTTCATCCGATTCCATCTGTGACATGGGCACACTAATCCCTTTTCCAGAACTCAGGATGTACCCTTGTGCTTCTACATCAATACCTATACCAAAGGATTTTGGAATACGATCCCCTTGGTTTTTCCTCCCCATTAACAGGGCTCCGTCTTGTGTACCAATATGTAACTGATAGATTTGATTGTTATATTCAATTGCTTCGAGTCCTTCTCCAGTATCCGATCCACAGCTTGTCCAGTTATATCCCTCTTTCCACAAGGCCGTGAAGTTGCACTCATCAATCTGGTGCCCACTCTTCGGTTGGATTCTGAAAACAGCTCCCCAGCATTCTTCTACTGCCTGATCGCAAGCAAGTTCTACATCCACTCTACAAATCGCGAGTTCGCAGTCCCATGAGTCGTAGAATACTTATACAACCATCCACCGTTGTTGAGCTTGGCGCAATCTGTTGCAAGATAGGATTGGTTTGAGACCGAAAGTGAGAATTCCACGGTGCCCAGAGGTGTACATATAGACGGCATCGCAGGCATCGCCTGTTGAACGATGGTTTCTTTTCCATGAAAAAGCTTCATGTTCTCTCTCCTTTGAATTGTTGCTTCACTGCCATCATTCATTCCAAAATTCAATGATTTTCTGGTTTACCAGATCCGCTTGCTCGTGGTTAATCGCGTGACCTGCATCTCGAATGATCTCATAATTCAACTGGTTGCGCTGTAGCTTATGTATCGCTTTTGGATAGTTAGAGAGGATGTCATGTTCCCCTATCAGAAACTTGGCCTTTCCTACCAGTGTGGCAAGTTCCACATCATCAACAAATTGTATCCGGTGTTTCATCATAGACTTGTTGTTGAAATACTTCAGCAAATAAGTCCAGTGTCGCATCAATTCTTCATTCTCGGCAAAGACCGCATAGTTAGGGCCGCATAATTTTCGAAGCAGCTTCTTACAATTTTTTTCCGACGGGAACAATGCTTCAGGCATAAAGGCTTTCATCATTTTAGACATCACTTCAAACGTACTCGATGAAATTCCGCCTGCCAGACACATCGCTTTTCTGATTCTGTCAGGTCTTTTTAGTGTGTAAAAATAGGACAGATATGCACCATAAGACACGCCGCAAATATATGAATTGTGGAGCTGAAAGGCATCCATGATGTCATCCATCCATCTCACCTGATCGAACCGTTTGAAATAGTCGGCGTTCGGCTCACTTTTCCCCGATCCTCCAATCGAATCAACGGCTATGACATAGAACTTCTTGGATAGCTCGTTCATGTTGTACACCCACATCATTGCCGCATTATCCCCAGTGCCATGGAAAAGTAACAAGGAAGGGTTTTGCGGATCTCCGGCAGTAATCACATGTGTCTGTCCAAAGCTCGTTTTAATAAATTCCTCTTCAACATGAACATCATACGATTGCAGCAGCTTGTCATACGACTGGTAGATGAGCTTTCTTCCTTGAGGTGATTTATATCGCTCCATTAGGCACCATTTCCCTTCCCTTTACATGGATGCTTCTCTTTCCTTTTTAACATATTGTCTAAAATAATTCCTAAACACATCATAGATTTCCTGCACTTCAAGGATCTCTTCTTGGAACTTTTCCTGTATTTCTATTCTTTGTTTATATTCCAGCTCGATGTTAAATTCCTCGGCCTCATAATGAGTTAATAATTCAAAAAAGTACTCACAAGGCTCTTTCACTGCTTCACAACCGTCAGCATACTGTCCAGCTTCCATCAGAAAGCTGGCCCAGGATAATTCTCTCCTGTCGTATTTTATGTACAAACAAGCAATATACTGATCAAAATGTGTATGATTATAATAAGTACAAAAAGGTTCGGAGTGGATGTATTTGTTAACGATCTCAATAGCCGCACCTTGATATCTCATCGTTGCTAATTCAATGATCCAATACGGCGGTTCCTCGTATTCCATAATAATGTCATCACAAAACGGGTGGAAGTGCTTGTACCAGATTAATTTACTCTGTAGCATAATCCCCAACTTACAAGCAAACTCTTTGGTAAGTTCAATCTTCATACATATACTCCTTCTGTAAGCTTGAATAGGATTAACGCTTGCCTATGAATAATTTCGTCTGAGTCCAATGAAGATTATAACCATAACGGTACAACTCGAAGTATGGATACAGGCAGTTTTCTGCTTCCTGCAGACCTTCATAACGGGGCCATTGCAAGTAATAGGCTACCCAATAGTCACAAGCAATTGAATAGTAGGCTTCGCTGAGGATTTCAATCGCTTCATCGTAGTCTCTACGAGAGCTAAGAAGGTCTCCGAGGGCTTCGTAAATCGCCTCGCTATCTTCTTCGTCCGTGCCTTGGATGGCTCTTTGCTCTAACTTTCCAAGCTCACCCTGTGGTAACACAACAACTTCCTGCACACAGGCTAGCTCTTGTAACGCTTCCTTAGTGATATCCGCTGATTCGTCATCTTCTGGCACCATAGAGAACAGACTTTTCAAGCCTACAATGAGCTCCAGACCCAGTTTTCGTAACGTTTCCTCGGAAGCAACCTCATATCCGCCATTGAAATAACCGGGCACGTATTCGCCGGTGAAGTCCTCCGGATTCAACATCACATAGATCGGACGTAGTCTGTTCAAGAAAAGCTGGCCCTCTGGAATCGGCTCAAATACTCGTTCAACACCTGCACCCGACGGCATAAACCACTGAAAAAATCCGTACAGATGCTCTGCTTCAAGCTGTTCGCCATCTTCTGGCATAAACTCTTCTCCACCCATAGCTAAACAATAGCGGCCATATTCTTGTTGATCCATACATACCCTCTCCCCTCTTTTTCGGGCAATCCTACCACTCTCTCCATTCTTCCGTAATATCTTCACCCTCCTTGATGTGCAAACCAGCCAATCTAGCTGCCTTGTCGATAAAATCAGCCAGTTCCTCACGTTCCATCGTTTCAATAAAATAATCATGGGCTTCATTCATTTCATTGAAGGTGACCACAACTTTTTCTACAGACTTCATAATCTGCTCGGCATCTTTCGTTCCTTGTAATGCGAATAACTCGTTTAAAAAGTAATCCAGCACTTGTTCCGACATTTGTATTCTCTCTTCTGTGAACATATCGTCTCCATCTTCGACCATTCTTTTACTCCAGAGTATCGTCGGTTTGTCCTGAAACAAGTTAGGCAGTGTCATTCGAGCTATTCCCTCCAACCTCAATGTTATCTATATTTTACCTATAACCAAGATGACGTACTAACTCCCCTGTCGAATCACTTTTTCCTTATTCTTGCCAGAGCCTTCTCACTTTCTCTAAGGTTAGCCCGTCGAATTGTAATTGGTAGATATCCGGTTTCGTAGTCTGGTTCATAAAATGCAATCCGTAACTTGGATCGAATTCATTCATTATTAACGTCATGACATGTCCGTGTGTGCCGATCGCTATATTTCCCCCCTCATATTCTTCTAAAATCTGCTTCATGACACTCACAGCCCTATGCTGGCAGACTCTGTTCGATTCTCCTCCCGGTAATGCGTAGTCAGGGTCATCAAACATCTTCTGCTCAGCAGATGCAAAATCTTCATCCGCCACAACCCCATCGGAAAAATGTCTTTCTCGCAAATCTTCCATGAGCTGGATTTCTAACCCTAGAACCGTTGCAACTCCCTCCAAGGTTAAAACAGCTCTGGCATAAGGACTTGAAATGATGGTATGTATTCCTTCTTCCTTTAATATCTCTGTTACTTTAGCTGCATTCTCCCTGCCCTTCAAGGTAAGTTCTCTCGTTCTTTCCGTTCCTTCATTGTACGGCGACTCGGCATGCCTAACCATATAAATGATCGTTTTCATAGGTTCCTCCTTACATAATCGATCTGGATAGACATCAATGGCCCAATAGGTCTTAACATTTATATATGTCAAGATGCCTCACCTTGTCTATTACAATAATATATAATAGAGTATCTTTAGAGTTTATTTCCATAAAAGGAGAATTAACACCTATGAGAATAAAGCTTTTGGTTCTGACTCTACTTATCTTCTTATCCTTATTAGCAGGCTGTTCTAGTATGTCTACCTCACATAAGCAACGTATTGTAGAAACGGCCGCCCCCATAAGTGTTCAATATATAAAAAAGTATTATAATGCGGACTTTATTGTAACCAGTCACGATATAGATGCCCCTTACATTCATCCACGGCTATACCTGTATGGTTACATCAAGGGACATGAGGATGAACATATTACCATTTACTACGATTACTATACACATGAAGTTTCTAGTGTAGGAGGACCAGGCTGGTTTATAGATAGTCGAAATCCGAAAAAGGATGTACCTTCACCTTAAAATAATCTGCATAGAAAGGCTGATATGATGCCTCTTTTCACAAAAAAATACGTACTTTTCTCCATATTGAGCATGCTCGTTATCTCTATTGCTACTATCGGAATTGTAAATGTTCAATCCAAACCGGATCAAACCGTCTATAACGTAGTCAATCTTCCTGCCAACTCCATCACCTTCAGCGAAGTGGAAAAGCTGCATGAGTTTGCTGAATTAATCGTGATTGGTTACGCAACAGATGAGTTTGCGGATCGCGAACATGTCATAACTGCATTTGATGATGGAACCATGGAATCCTTCCACACCAACACCACTATCAAGATTAAGCAAGTCCTAAAGAAACCTGAGGATTTCCCTGCAGATCTAACTCAATTGACAGTTATTGAACCTGTCACCCTGGAAGGGAATGTCAAGTACACAGCAAATGATTATGTAGAACTGAAGAAGGGTGAACCAAGTGTGCTTTTTTTACTGAGAAATTCCTATGGTAACTATGGTTTGATTAATGATAATTTAGGTAAATTCAGCTTGGAAGGTGTCAGCCAGAGCAGTTTACCCGAAACCGCCACAGCACAACAATTATACGATTACCGAATATTTCGGAATGCCGTCTTGAAGAAGTACAACCTGGACTAGGGTTATCACGACGGATTTCACAAGCGTTTATCCCGATCATACTCCATCAATTTCTCCTCAATGAACGCCCATGCGCTGTTCAGATCTCGGTGAACCCAATCGATGTCGTCCATAGGCTCTTCACTATATTCTCCCAAAATCAATGTTCGTATCGCCTCTTCCGATTGTTCGCCTACAACAAGTGCTACTGGAAAAGGGATTCTCCCAGACTTGGCTTTACCGATATCAATAACACGCTCGATCAGATCGCCCCATTCGTAGACCAGCTCACTAAAGTCCAAAATCAAACCGTCTGGTTCCCAGGCTTCCACTACTGCTTCTCCGATGGCACACATATAAATAGCATCTGAATTCCCAGATGAACCAAAACCATACTCACCCATGAATTTCAAGATCATGATGCTACAGTAATTAACGGCTTGGGAATCTCCCATATGCACTTCATATTTCAAATCACTAAGCTCTTCCAGCTTCAACTGCTTGGTTACAATGTCCATAATATCCTCCATATATATAACTCCATATTACTCTTCTATCCGAACCAGAAAATCACGCGTACATCTTGAGGCTCTCCTAACACGGAAAGCTTCGGGATCGTTTCATAAATAAAATCGGAACATACCTGTTTAACCTCTCTATATTCCATAAACGCATCACAATAAAAGCGCTCGTCCCAATTGAACTGCATAAGCTCTTCTAACAAGAGCCAGCTGTGGTCATAGAAGTCATCTTTACTCTCTAATGCCACTTGAAGCAGCTCGGGAGAAAGATCAGCCGGAAGACCTCGCGGGGCAGCTATAAACTTAAGATTACGGTCATTTCTGGTATTGGACAAAATACCAAACAAATCGTAATTTCTCACTCCACTGTAGAATTCATATCGATTGCTCTGTATGAGTGGAGCAGAACGTTCTTCCGGGTAGAGATGGTAATTGGGATTGACCTTCCAGTGATCCTCACTAACCCAACGGGCACTATCCTTTAGTTCTTTTTCACTTTTTGGAATTTCGATCAAGCTGCCATTCGCCCACTCATACTCTCTTCGATAATATCTTTTCTCTACATAAAACCAAATATCTGTCCCCATAACTCCTCCTGAACCATACTGCGACTTTTGTCGAATCATCGATTTCTATCTCTTTTAATATCTAATCGCTGAACTCAGTCATGATGAACTACTCTTTTTTCATATAATTATAAACATTAAAATCATCATACTTCACATAGAACCCTTCCTTGATAAGCTTCTGTTCTTCCTTATCAATTCCAAAGGAAAAAGCTGCGCCTGGCCCAAGTCCTGTCTGACCTACTGCAATTTCTTTCCCATTCTTATCGTACAATTTCATATTTGTATCCATACGAAAAATAAATATCGTTACCTCTGTTTACCACATCCAGTAGCAGATTGGAGTTGTGGATCTCGGCTGCTTGGATATCTTTTTTCATGGGTTCATCGACGTTAAACGTGATCCATTCCGGTTTCACAAAAATTTCAACAGGAATATGTTCTGATCTCAGCGTGACGGTATAGCCATCTTGGTTCAAAACCTTTTCTGCTATTGCCTCGCTTGTGTATTCTGACTTGTAATACTGATATATAAATATCGCAGCTACAATCACAATAACCGTTGAAAGTAATGCCCGACTTCTGTTGTTCATATCTGTTC
This sequence comes from Paenibacillus sp. 2TAF8, assembly GCF_052114825.1. Lineage (NCBI taxonomy): Bacteria > Bacillati > Bacillota > Bacilli > Caryophanales > Paenibacillaceae > Paenibacillus > Paenibacillus sp. 2TAF8. Next base: position 39,230 of record NZ_JBFRFN010000009.1, on the reverse strand, counting down.
CTTTCCAATTCGGTGCTTATCTAAGACTACACGCCCATCTCTTCAGCGATTTGAATTAAAGCTGCTGCGGACTGCTGCTGGCCAATCAGTTCATACTGTAGCGCCTTTCCGTTGCTTCCAGCCTCAATCCAGATTAACCGATCCGTTCCGTGATTCGAAAAATAAAATGCTTCCGCGTCCCGAACGCGTAGTGGTTTCACCTGAGACAATTCATCTTCTGACAGGTAAATTCGGCTTTTGGTTGTCCCAAAAATGTGAAGGGTCAGTTCCCCTTCTCCTTGATAACAAATTCGGACACCTACAAGTGTGTTGTTTGGATGCAAATCGCGGATCACAACCTGTTGTCCAGTGGTTCTGCTCTCTTCAGCCATAGCTTCAATCTCATCCGGTGTCAGATTATTGAATCCATAATAGACCTGAATGCTCTCAACCCCCGCACGGGCCGGAAATTGTGGCTGCCACTCAGTCAGCTTTTGCTTCAACTGCTCCAGTTCGTGCTCCCATTCAACGGCAGCATAATTCGTCTGCTGAGTGAACTGGTGCTCTCCAGCATTTGCAATATAAATGGCCTTTCCGTCACCGGGTTTCAGATTGCGTATAATTTGATCTACGACGTAATCACTCTCCTGAGATTCCATCTGAATTCTACCAAGAAAATCACCGCTCTGACTCTTCATATCCATTCGTGATCACTCCTCAGATTTGATATGTATCAATCATTCAGATCAATGTACCTGCCACCTATTGAATTACATATTTAGTACAAATCCTGTTTTCTTACCTTTTCTAAAACCTGCTTTCTCATAAAAGTGATGCACTTCTTCTCGCTGAGAACCCGTCATTAACATCAATTTATAACAATGATTTTGCTCGGCGATATCCTTGGCCTTCTCAATTGCCAGCTGACCAAAACCCTGCCTCCTGTAATCCTTATGTGTTATTACATTTTCGATCAATCCATAGGGTCTGGCATTTCTAGTCAGATTTTTAATCATGACTACAATACAAGAAGCAACAAGTACATTTTCATGTTCCACAACAACAATGTGCATGTTCTTGTCCTGCAGCATTTCAGCCCAATGATCATCCAAACTTTGATCTCTGTTTAGTTCAGGATCATTCGGTTGAAGAAACGTATACAGCAATAACAAATCCTCTAATTCATCTTCACGAATCAAACGAACTTGAGTCATGCCACCTCACCTTTCTACAAAATCAATCGATCTTTTATACTAAAAACATGACATTTTCTCTCAATCTTGTCAATTCATCATACTATATTGTATTTGTGCAAGTATATCTTGTAAAAGGTGAAGCGGGCACGGCTGTGCAGTGACAGGCCGCGTAAGGGTGAGGTGCTACCCTAGGGTTGCAGCACCTCATGAAGAGGGCCCCGCGACCAATAGTCACGAGGCTCACATTTATTGATTTTAGAATTTAGTCCCAATCCATGTATAATTGTACTTCTAACTTAGCCTCCCCACACGCTGGACAGTCCAGCTCCGTGCTCTCTACATCATCTATAGGAGGTTTTGTCGGCATTTGCGTGCCACATCTGGGACAATCATGCCGATTCGTATAAACGTCATCTCCCGATTTTAATTCTAGAAATATACGGTTTAACAAGTTCTTGCACTCTTCACAGACGTATAGCCCATAAAAACACTCAAATGTTGTGTCTGGTTTGCTCATAAACTCTCTAATGCGTTGTCGTCCTTCTTCCTGCTCATACCACTGCAAAATACAATTCAAATGCATAAAACTAAAACCAAAGCCTAAAGAAACATTTTGGCTATAAGAGCAATGTTTGCAGCTTAAAGTACCTGCTACGCCCACATTAATAACCCCCACTTATCTTCTTCAACGCAAATCTTCATCTTCTTGTTATTAGCTCTATCCTACTAGCAGAGTATGATTTCCTTATGTGACGAAGTGCATGAAGGTTATGCCAGAAGGCAGTCATAGAACGTCTCATTAAAAAGGATCTGGTCTTCAATGTAGTTATCAGTATATTTGTTTAACATTCGCACGGCGACGGCTTTTTGTTCAGGCATAATCACACAATGACACCCTGCTGCACCTGTTGCATAGTACCAATTCTTCTTGTAATACCAACCAAAAATTCGATCTCGGTCTGCTGTATCATTTCTAAGTTGCTCCACTAATTGGAAGACTTCAAGAGGTATAACTTGTTTATGATCAACCAGGCCTTGATGCAAGTGTAGATTGCCCCAACACGCCAAATCTTTTGCACTCGAATATAGATTTCTTTCATAACCTTCACTCGATTCAATTCGAATGGATGCATAGCCGTCGGCAGCTTGAAAATCACACACTAATTTCTCATGTGGTATTGCTGCCCATTCTGTATTACACAACTCCAGTGGTCTAAATACGCGCTCCGTAATCAGTTGTGCAATGGTACACCCAGTAACTTCTTTGATCCATTTACAAGCCACTTCTTCTCGTTCCATTCGGTCCACACCAAAATATTTAGCACCTGATTTCGTAGCTAAATCTCTGATCGTTATACCTTTCAGTTCGCTTGCCGGCATATCTGTAATGATATCCGAAACCTTCGTATCTATTGATAATTTACTCTCGATAACTGCGATTGCGGTCGCAAGTCCAACATACGTTTTTCTTAATGAGTATAAATTAAACATAGAATCTGCTGTAACTTGCAGAGCTCCACTTTTAAAATGGTGCTTTCCTGCATACCACTCTGTCGTTATTTTCCCGTCTTGAATAACGATTACTGAAGCAGCGGAAGCACCGTATTTCTTCGCCGCTTCTTGGGTATATGAAATTAATGGCTCTAACTTGTTATTCATAGTAACAGGCATGTCCATAACGTCCCCCCGTGATTAAGTATTAGAGCTTCATATCATTTTTCATTATTTTTCTAAACATTCTCAATCAAGTTACTCTTTTTCAGTTTTTAGTATTGCATTAATTTCTTATTTCACCATCTCTTTTAAATCTTCGATTGTATTTTCATTTGAGTGTTGAGTATTCCTAAGAAAAACAATTCCATCAATGTGGGCATTTTTAAACATACAACCATCAATAGCATTATTAATGAATTCTGAATTAGATAGATCAGCTTCACCAAATTTCGAAGCTTTAATGTTCGAATGAACAAACTTCGCATGTCTAAAAGATGAGCCCGTAAAGTCCAGTGACAGTATACATTCTTCAAAGATTACTTCGTCAAAATTAAAATAATGAATAGATCCAAATTCCGTTACTTCTACTTTTTTAAAATGCTTTCTTCCTGAACGTACGAAATCTTTTAATATTTTAATTGTCATTTCAGTTTCTATAATCATTCTAGATGACTCCTCTTTATTCCCTTTCACTTAGATACTTCGTCCCATTGCATCTAACGTCGCCTTACCGCTTTAGTGAAAAAATAGGATAATCTAGCAACTCCTTTAGATTTATAGAATTCATGTGCTTTTGTGCGTTGAAATCCGCAATTCAATATCATGTAAGAAAGTCCGTTCTTTGAAGCAAAATCCTCGGCATGATCAATTAATTTAGTGCCTATTCCTTTTTATTGAACATCTTTTTGAACAACCAGACCATTAATTTGTAAGTATCCTATCTCATATTCCAATGCCATGATTTGCACCATTGAAATACAACCAACTACCTTGTTATCTGATACGGCAACTATTATTTTGTAGTTTTCATCTGAATTCAGTCTTTCGATCCGTGCAGGAACTATTTTCAGAAGTAACAGTCGGACTGCCTAAGTCTTTGTTACATAACATTACTCATGCTCATCCTTCGGTCTATAAATTCCTTTGAGAGTATCAAAATAAATCTTTTTATCAAATTGTAATTCAGGTATGATATCCAACCAGGTCACAGTCGTGCCTATAAGTTCATAATTAAAAGGTATGCCTAGCTCGCTCATATCCATCCCAATCCTGCTCCAAATTACCTCTTTATCATCCTTAGTAACCTCAGCCACAATTATAGTGCATATCAAATCTGTGTCATCTGGGCACATCAAAATAGGCAAAATCGCGTTCTCTTGGTCAGAATAAAACCGATTCATTAATAAATCTAGTTCTTCTTTAAAACTAATCCATTCAGTCACTGTCGGGACTAAACCTAGAAAATGATGATCCGGATAGCACTGATCAAGATAGATATCGAGTGGAGTGCCATTGATAACAATTACTGGATGCTTAACATCGACATATTCACTCGTTTGCTCAATGACTTCAAGTTGATCCATTTAAATCACTCTGCCTTCCATCATACCTCTTTTTTGATTAATATTGTATTCTCCCCAATCCTTCTGTTGGAAGGGTTGTTTTAAACGCAGCTAATAGGTATTACCTATCAATTTTATCAATTCCATATATTGGTTTATTCTCGGCTTGTAGTATATCATTTTATTAGTCTAGTTAGTGAAGAGGGGAACATATGATATGAATAATGATATAAGAACACAATTTAACCAGGTATCACAGAAGTACGACGAACAAAGAAAAAAACTTATTCCTTGCTTTGAAGATCTGTATAACATCGCTACTGCATTAGCAGCTTTAGAGAAAGATGCTCTTTCAGTTTTGGATTTAGGCGCTGGGACCGGACTAATGTCAAGTTTTATTCTTCAAAAACATCCAAATTCAAAACTAACACTGATTGATCTTTCTGAGGGTATGCTTGATATTGCTAAGGCCAGATTCAGCGATCATACCAGCATTGAATTCATTGTAAGTGACTATACTCAATTCGAATATACTGAGAAATACGATTTAGTCATATCATCACTTTCGATACATCACTTGACCGATTCTGAAAAAAGAGAGTTGTATCAGAAGCTATATTCCATAATGACCCCAGATAGCATATTTATTAATGTGGATCAGGTTCTTGGGAACACTACATATTTAGAGGACCTTTATAAATCAGATTGGAGAACGTACATCGAAAATTCCGGCTTAGAACCGGATGAAATCTCTTCCGCCATGGAGAGAACCAAATTAGATAAAATGTCCACGCTTGAACAACAGTTACATTGGCTAACCGAAGCTGGATTTTCAGATGTAGATTGCATATACAAATACTTCAATTTTGTTGTCATGTTCGCTAGAAAAATAGATAACTGAACTGATTACGTTGAAATGAAATCATTCAATATTTATAAGCACCTTTGTGCTAGCGGGTTTGTTCATCAGCCTGAAAAACTTAAGCACGTATAATTCCCGCAGGGTGGGCATACGTTTAGCCCTGCAGGATTATCCAACTAAACCAGATTCCTCAATTTTTTCGATTAACTCCTGAAGTCCCTGCTTAAGTAGGTTTCTCGAATCTCTTCGAACAAAAACTCCTGTAAAAAGTCATGAGTTGTTCTGGGAAAATGATACGTTCTATATTTAAGATCTTTCTGTATCAATGAATGTTTGATTTTTGCAATAGGTAACCATTCTATTCCTATCTGCCCTATGTCAGCTTGTAAGCCATTTAGGACCTTATTGGAATCAGGGATACATGTATACATAAAATCGATTGCATGCACTTCTTTCATAATTAACGAATACTCATAATTTTTGGATATGTACTCTCTGATGCATACCAAATTACTATCTATAATATCTAGTCCAAGCTCCTCTAAGCATTCTCTTTTGAGCGACTGTCCTAACGTTTCATCTGGTTCCTGTGCTCCTCCCGGTAATACATAATAAATCCCTATATCCGGACGTTCTTTCTTAATAAAAAGCAACTTATCATCCTCAACAATTAATGCTCTAACTGCGTTTCTGATCATCTTGATCCACCTCACAAGATACATGTTATTCACTATTAAAACGATATTACTTATGTATTTCGTTTAGCCCCCTCCCAATCGTACTGTTAAATTTCTGTATATACTCTTGTTCTTCCCCTTCATTATGAATTCTCCTGAAAAACCTAACTTTTCTTTATACTCAGTAAGCAATCGACCTAAAATATAGTTCATCATGTATCTTGAAGCGCTTAAATCCCATATTCTCATCATCTATAACATTCGTAGCCTCCCTTGAATGGAAAACAATCAAATTAAAATATTCCAATAAGAAATTGAACGTCAATTGATGTAACGCTTTCATTATCTTTTTCGTACATTCCGAATTGCATTTCACATCCAAGTCATATAACTCTACAACACCAAAGGGAGGCATAACATCCTCATAATCAAAATCATTATTCGCTGTATCCGTTACGTAACTATTTTTGATCCATGTAATCTTTGGTGAATGCTCCTGATATAAATCAATCACTTTACATTGAAAGTACAAGCTTTCATTATATTGAACATGTATGTTTGCAATACTTTCACGTTATCCTTCTGTGACATTAATATGATGATCGACCACCAGCGCGTTGATTACTGGAGACAAGTATTCCACGTCTTTAAATCTATAATCTTTTTCTTCGAGAAATGTCCTTACTCGCATAATCACCCTCCAAACATATGAGCTAATTGATCGCTGCACAGATTATTCTTGATGACGCACATTACTCATGCAAGGTGACTAACAACATAATTAACGGCATCTTCGAAATCTTTTGCAATAAAATCTGCTTCAGTATCCGACCATTTATGTCTGTATTTATTCAAAGCTTCATTCCCCGCTCCTGTCAAAACTAATACTTTATGGCATCCAGCATGATAGCCTGCCAATAGATCAGACCATCTATCCCCAATTACTACACAATTACTTAGATCTAATTGATCCTTCTTAGCTGCCTCAAGTAGCATTCCTGGGTTCGGTTTCCGGCAATCACATCCATCCGTATGTTGATGCGGACATACAAAAACATCATCGAGGCCGAAATCCATCATTTCTCTTACAAATGCGTCTTTTGTTGCTTCACCTCTTGAAATGCCAGGCTGATTTGTAAATCCATACAGTCTAATTCCAAGTGCTTTTAGTTTTTCTAAAGATTTTTTAGTGTATGGAAATAATTCAAACTCCCCAGGGTAAAGGATTTCATCTGAACCACCAATTGTTCCATCACGATCAATAAAAACAGCTTCTATTTTATGTGCTCCCATAATCAACCTCCATATTAAAGGGTTTAGTTACTTTTATTATGATGTTGTATAGAATAGTTATCTTCGAATATTTTCGCGGAGTTCTCATTTATGATCGAATACATTTTGAGGTCTTTAAATTTCCCTTTAATGAATACCTGCTTTCTACAAATTCCTTCAAACTCCATTCCTGATTTCTCCATGACTCTTGAAGAGCCCGTATTCGCTGGTATACATCTAGCCTCAATTCGAACTAAGTCCATCTTTTCAAAACCAAATTCGATTATTTTCTTCACACACTCTGTCATATAACCTTGTCCCCAATAATCTCTTGACAATGCGTATCCGATCTCTGCTTTGTGGTGATTGGTATCCCAACCTACAAAGTCGCAAGTTCCAATGATCCTCCCTGTTGTTTTATCTTGTATCCCCCATGGGCTTATCTGACTTTTGTTATATTTATCTATGATGAAATCAATAAAATTTTCTGTATCCTCTATTTTCATATGCGGATACCATGTTGTATATTTTGACACTTCCGGGTCACTACAATAAGAATAGATATCCTGCACATCATTCTTTTCAATTTTTCTGAGTATCGTTCTGGAAGTCTCAAGCACAGGTAAATCATTGAATATATCTTCTACCTTCATTTTAATTCCTCCCATTTTCATACTTTTAACTATGACTACTAATTAAGTATTTCACTTTCTATTAACTTATATTGATCATCAAATTCTTCACCAAGCCTCTTTGGTTCCATAATTATTAAATGATTCATGTGAGTCTAGTGTACTATAATCAACAGGATTCTCCCCATTATTCGTGTTTTCTTTCCATACTTCTTCATTGTTGCCATATCTACCATCAACCATTGTTGCTAGACCTTCATCAAACCAGACTGGAATTTTTCTTATGATTGAATCGTTCCCTCAACTCTGCATGTGTGAACTCATGCGATATTACATTCTCATTTAACCCCTTTGGTCCTATAACTATATAATTCTTCCATGGATAATAATAAGTTTGACCCGTTAGATTTTCTGCATACTTGTTCAATGCATTCTCACTTAGAGAACTATTAAATATGGAGATGAAACTCTGCTTCCGAATATATCAATCCCCCCTCTAGATTCTTCATTTACTTATATTCACGAATAACCGCTGTTACAAATTCAGTTTTCCCTTTGGTATAGCCCTCACGGTTATCTTTATACCTTTTTGCAAGGTCTTTCTTTAGATTTGAGTACGCTTCAATTAAATGAGGCTGTTGTCTTAAGATATCTCTAAAAATAATATGCTTTAATAACGCGTCACTTTCTTTACTACAAACATACAAATGATGCTCTGCTTTTCGATTCATTACTTTGGTATAGGGAACATTCTCATCACTTCTTGCAAATGCCTCTCTGTTCTCAATTCCTAAATTCCCTTCGTGAGTGTAACCTAGGTTATCCAATTTCCTTATTACCTGTGAAATTAATTCCATGGAATCTATGACGATATCAAGATCTATAATCGGTTTTGCTGCAAGACCTGGAACAGATGTACTCCCAACATGTTCAATAGATAAAGCCAGATCACCTAAGTGTTCTTTCAATATTTCCTGCAATTCTAAAAACGTTAATGGCCAGTCGTTATTATAATTTTCTATAATTACATGTTTTGAACTCAATGTAGATACCTCCACAAAAGTATGACTTTACGAAGTTTTAGACACCCTATTTACGAAATGACCCAGTCTTAGATCGTTTTATCTTTGACTGGGTCGTGTCTGATCGGAGTTCGAGTTTATTCTACAAGCTTCGATTCAATATGTTGATAACTTCATCTTTACTCTTAGATAATCTATTCATCATCTCGACGATCAGGTCATCAGAGAAAACCACATTGCTATTAATATTACTCAAATATTCTTTGTAAGAGGCTACAGCGTCCTCAACAGTGATTGTTTCAAGTAACTTTACTTGACTGACCTCTATATTTAGAAATGTGGAACAGTACACTTTAACGCATTCCTCAATTACAGATATATCTATTCCCTTATTAGGATGCCACATCTCAAAACTTCTTGGTTTTAACCCATTCGCATTTAAAGGCAAATTAATATAAGGTAACTGATACAGATCTTCATCTGCCGGATCATCATAAAAGTAATGGTAATGAATTTGATCATCCTTTATATACTCTGTTATTTTATCTATGAATTCCATCTCATCAGGATCATCTTTTAAATTCTCTACGGCATTCTCCATAAACACTTCTCCTGATAACTTCAATAGTTACACACACGAATTTAAATTTTTTGATAGATTAGCTTCGTGATGTGATCAGAAATATCGTCTACATCCGTGGTCGAAAGATTATTTAAAACGATAATCGTCACTTGGTCATCAAGGTATCTGGTTATTTTGTTTTTGAACCCTACAATTCCACCTCCGTGGAACACACTTTTACGAGAGCTGTTATTAATCAGTTCATCCTTTATAAACCAACCATAACCATAACCAAATCCATAATCAGTGAATAGACGCTTCATTCCGTCACTTGTAACTAACTTGTTAAAAGATAACGCTTGATCCCATTTATATAAATCTTCTGTGCTCGACAGCAGGTCACCTCCACCTGTTGCAATAGACATATCAATAAAAGCGGAATTAACAACTCCCCTTGAATTATCCATCTCGTAGCCGGACGCTCGTTGTGAAATGATATCCCTGTAATGATCGGGCCCTGTACTATTCATTAATAATGGGATGAGCATATTCTTCGCCAGAAACTCTGCATATGTCTGCCCTGTCACAACTTCAATCAGTTGAGCTAATAGTAAATAGCCCGAATTGGAGTACTTGAATTGAGAGCCGGGCTGAAAATCTAATGGCAGCTTCATGATTAACTCTGTCGTTAGGTGTAGTGGGTTAAATTCCGTCATTAATCTTTTGAAATCTTGAAGTTGAGTAATATTAGGGATTCCCGATGTGTGGGTTAACAGATGATGAATCGTTATATTTCCACCAAAGGTATAGTTCGGGAAGTATTTAATTAATTCATCTCTCTCATTCAGAACCTTTTGCTCTAACAGCATCATTATAGCCATTGAGGTGAATTGCTTTGTTATTGAACCAATTCGGAATCTGGTTTCGGGAGTACATTTAATTAAATGCTCTCTATTGGCTAGCCCTACTCCCGCACTGAATATCTTTTCGTTGTTCTTTACTACCAAGACCGAACCACTAAATTCTTCATTCCGGCATTTATTTTCCAAGTAGTTATGTAATGCAGTTGATAGGCTATTCAATAGATCACCGCTTTCCAGAAATTGGTCAATCAGATGATGTTTATACATCTGGGCGACCAAGGGGCGTAGGCTCCTTGGCATAAATATAATGTTATGTGATGCCGATTGAACTACCTACAGAAATCCATTTCAATATAAGGAATATCATTCTGGATATTGTTCAAATAAAATTTCAGCGCTTCCTTGTCCCAATCACTCCAGTTGTTATAATTATTAAAATCATAACTTCTATAAATGGCTGAAACTATTCCAAACTGTCTAAGATTAATAAAATCAGGTATTAATTTTAACCATGCATTATCCATCGTATTTTCTTTTACATATCCATCCATGAAATTATAATAATATCTCTTGGTTATCTCTAACCTTTGTTTTCCATCTACAACCCATGGGATCGGAATTTCATAGAATAAAGGAATAGCAATATCACTTACGAACCAACTGTATTCGGCTTCATCAAAATCAATAAAAACTACATCATCGTTTACATTCAGGTAATTTCCATGATTCAAATCTCCATGGATAATCCCATACGAATCCGTATTCTTCGGAAGCCGGCTGAGCTTATTTTTTAGAATTTCGTATTTGTCTATTACATAAGAAAGTTCCGCTGGTAAATACTCTTTCATATGTATAAGGAACTCTTTTTCCTGCCATTGTCTCCTGTTTAAATCAGTTGCTGCATTTAAATTCTTTGAAACTTTATGCATTTTCCCTGTATAATTACCGACTCTATGATAGAACAGATTGCTTTCTTCAGCGATTCTAGCCTTTCGTCCACTAGAAAACTCAAAAGAAGTTGCATAAAATTCTCCACCACCGATATTCTCTACATATTTCCCATCAATAGAGATCACTGCTTTTGAAACAGATGCATTATTGTTAGCCAAGTAATGAATAAAATCAATTTCAGATAAAATCTCTTTTTCAGTTCGATGTGATTTATGGGTTACCCGGAGGACAACACTTGTTTCTTTTGACTTTCCAAAATAAACAAAGTTCTGAAATCCTTCTAAATCTTTAAGACTTGATTCAACGATAGTAAACTTTTGTGCCGCCTCATGAAGTACTTTCTTAGTAAAAAGTTCTTTAATATGCTTTTCCATAGAGTTTTTCCCTTTCTCTTCGCAATTTGTGCCTGAAGGTTTTTACCTGTGTAATTCAAGCCTACATCCTTTTTTGTCTTTAAATTTTCCATTTTCAAAAACAAAGTCATTCACTTTTTTGAATCCGTTCTTCTCAAGGACCTTTAGTGAGCCTGTATTGCTCTCCAAGCAAGCACTTCTGAGAATTTGAAGATCTAATTCATTCCATGCAAATACAATAGCCTTTTGGGCTGCGATTGTTCCTATGCCTTTATTCCAAAAAGGAACTGCAATCCAGTAATCCAGTTCTGCTGTTTTCTCTTTTAAATCCACAGCATTTAGAGACATAACTCCCGCAAATTGATTATCAGATAAAATAGTAAACACATAGGATATCCCTTGCTCGCGTCTAGCGATCACCATTTTTGCCCATGATTCTCCGGCTCCGTCCGGATAAGGATATGGAACATTGCTTGTCTCTGAAATTCGAGGATCACCCGCATATTGCTGTACGAATCCGGCATCGTTAGGTAATACAAATCGAAGCGTGACTTTTATACGGATCATCTCCTTTTCAGGTTTTTAACGTAAGGAATGATGTCTTTAATAGGTGCTTGATTGGTATTAACTTCAGTAAAACTTCTATATCTATTATGATGCTCACTGTCTCAACCATAGAAAATACCATTTCTTTTTAGATCGTTTTTTACTATAGCTCGTAATTTTGTTATACAGATATTCAAAATCGTTCGCATACAAAGGATTATCGTTTCTTCTTTTTTCAATATACTTTTTTAGTACAGCATATAGTTTTGTGACACCATGCCCAGATGCCCCTTTAAATATGTAAAATGGTAAGTTCCCATATCTAACCATCATACTCCATTTATTAAAAAAATTGCATATGATAGCTGCATCTCCGTCAAATTCATTGATTAGATTTGTACTATTTTTATCGTTTAAACTAAGTAAGTTTCTTCTACTTTGAACTAATTCTTTACTGTCGCCTTCTTTGTAATATTCTTTTATTACATCCAATTGCGTTTTCTTTTTGTTCCATTTGCTAATTAAGTACCCAAAAAATGATAGAATTGAAGTTGTGATTGCAGTGAGAATAGAAACAAGTAGTTGAATTTCTTTGAAGTCCATCTTTTTCTCCTTTGATATACAGTGTGCATGTAGCGAATGAGGGCGAATAGAAAATAAAAATAATGAATAAATAACTCTGTCTACAAATTTTCAGTTCCTCAAACATCTCTTTCCTTTTTCATCATTTCGTCTATACTGTGTAATTCAATTCTATCTTCAATCTTTCTTAAATCGATGTAGTTATGTTCTATTTCTATTTTCAATTCTTCTCTTTCAAAGAAATCAAGAAGTCTATAGGACTCCTGTTTAACTGGCTCTCTGTAATCCATTAATTTAATATGATCCCGTTGTAATAACTCTTTATATTCATCTGAAGTAGTAATGAACGCAAAAGCAATATATCTTAAAAAATGATAACCATCGCAATAATCATCGTATAAGACTTCCATAATTCCCAAAAACTCTTCAGAGTATTTAGTTAAATCAGTCAAATGCTTTATTATTCTTTCTTGTTCGTAGTATCCGATATTGATTAGATTTAATATCTGTTTCTCGGTATCTTGAAATGCATACTTGCTTTTATAATTCCTTGAAACGAATTCTAAATACTCCATCTCACCAAGATATTCTTCAAGTTCAATATTATTGTAAAGCCATTGTTCCAGTTCGACTAGGCTAACTTTCCGTTTAATAAAGTTATACAAATATCTATGCGAAGTAATCTTGTCATCCATATTTAATCACCTGTTTTATGTTTGATCTCTTCTTTCATATTTTTAGGGTTCATTGTGATCATCTCCTAAAGTATGTCCTCTAAGTATGTACACCAGAAAATTATGATTGTTCTTTAATCGGTCCTCCTATGTATTCAGTCTTTCCATTCCAATAATCAATTAAATGATTCCACCAACGCTTTGATTCTGATTTTAATAATCTTTCAAATTCACTATACTCAATATTCTCATCCAGTAATTGATTCTGAAACGATTCCAGAATACCGACTGTAGCAACTTCTTTAACAGATGAATCTCCATTCGTATGGAGCTGTTCAATGACTTCGAATAATGCATCGAATTCTTCCGTCTTTTTACGTTGATAACACTCAATAACATGTTTGACGAAGTCACTTATATCGACATAAATCAATCTCTCTTCTCCAGGTTCATAATTCTCATTGATGTACTGCTCGTATCTACTCTTATAGGAAGGGACGGCTGTTAATAATTTTTCTAGGATTTGTTCTTTTTCAATCATTATAGTATTCACCTTCCGATTCAACATCGTTGTTTCAGCATCATTGAATATACTAGGGTTTGTCTTGAAACCTACTGAAGTGCATATTTTACAGCCTTTTCTCCCCCACCCTAAAAATCTCTTGGAAACAAATTAATAATTTTCTTTATCATATATGCACCGTCTTTTTTCTATTTTGATTTTGATACAATTACGTCTGTTTCGTCAGCCTCGCAGCATGATTTGCCGAATTATTTAGGTTTTCATCTCTCTTATATATGGTGTGATTGAAAAACAATCTTCCAAATTGCGCTCATCTTGTGCCCAATAATGAATAGTATTGATATGTAATTCATAGTCTTGAAGTAGATTTTGTTTTATTCTATTCCATAGTTTGTTATTCTCTGTTCCAATCCCTTCGGAAAGGTAATCATCAAAAGAAGAAATAATAACAATCATCAGTGTGAATTTCTCATTTTTGTTTAATTGATTATTCTCATAATATGTAATGAATTCATCTACTCTCGATGAATCAGCCGACGTATATTCCCAGTCCTGTGAATATGGAGTGAGAGGCGGTAAGTTTAACTTCTTTATGAGACTTTCAATGGATTTTTTGTCAGCGTATTTAGGAGCATTCTCCTTCATCTGTCCGCACCTCATAACTATATGTTAATTACAGCAATTTCATCCAACCCGTTTCTTATTTAACTTCTCAGGTCATTATTTCTTTCAATTGCTTTTCAGCGCCCATTCCTTCACCAGATCATCGATCATTCCCAATAATGATTATACTATTCGCCTACTCTTTTTGTTGTATACCATAACGGTTACAATTGAAACAAGAACAATCACAGTATTCGCGGCAATTGTTCCAATCCAAGTCATAGTCATGGTGCCAAAGATGGGGGATGACGCATTGAACATGGTGTGGAATAATACGCACATAAACACACGGCCTTTTCCTGATATTTTGTAGATTGCCCCGTTGAAAAACCGAAACGCAATGAGTTGAACTGCAAACATCCAAAAGTTAATGAATCCCTCTCCATGATTCGTCCCCGGAATAAAGAACAGAGGGATATGCCACAAAATCCAAATAACCCCAACGATAATGGAAGATAGAATATAACCATACTTTTTGTCGATTCTAGGCTGCAGTACGTACGACCAGCCTGCTTCCTCCAAACCACCGATAATAAGACCACCCGGCAGGGAAAGGAAGAATGTATAAAATGGAAGCACCATTTCCATGCGGTCTGAAACTGCAATATGTATCAAAAAATACACTGCAAGCCCTGCCGCAACGAACAAATAGAGAGATATGTTATTTTTGACGTAAAAAACAGTTTTTAGCCATTCCTTAAAATCTGCTATTTTTTTATTTTTCTTCAGAACAATATATGAAGCAATAGCGGGTGACAAAATATAGATTGCAAAAGGGATATTCATTCCGAATTGCTGCAGCGAGTAAACCCAATTGTGAACCGAATAACCAAATTGCCCAAGAGAAATTAAAGTACCTGACACAAGAGAAGCAATAAAAAATGTCACCATTGTAAATTGTACTGTGATTTTGTAGTCTGTCACAAGTTCTCCACCTCGCATTTACTTCAATATATCAAATCCATTTCCGTCAAGATATGTATGCTCCATTTTTTGATTTGTGTATGGAGTATAAACTATTGTGTTAATATCATGATTCGTTTTGCTTATCGTCCCCCCATTCCTTTACCAGATATTGAGCAGCTATCAATTATCTTGTTCATATCTCATTGCTAAATCCTTAAGTGATCTATCTGTTGTTTTAGACTTCATTCCAAAGAATTGCGAATTGATCACCTCAATTAAAGGAGTATAGAAAGCAATCACATTAATTTCTTTGTTCGCAATATTTAAGCCCTTAGCTTTAAAAAACTTTTCTGAATATCTCTTATCAAATCTATAAGTGGAGTATTTTTCTTCATTTGTTTTCTCGCTCTCTTCAATAGTCACTCGGAAATGTTCTACAAATTCAATTCGATCCTTTATTAAAGTCCACCCGAAAAGGGTGATATCTTGACTATAAGGTGTTAAATAGGCATAATACCCTGTGCCGTCCGCATGAAATTCTAATTGTGTATCCTCAAAAGAATCATAGAAAAACAGAAAAATATCTCAGATGACCATGATCCAACGAGATCATTAGCATGTAAAAAATGTATTGACTCACTCATATTTTGTACCTCATTTTATTTATTTTGCCGATGCTGCTGACATCTTATAGAACACGTTTCTTTTGCCATTTCATATCTTATTCACGCATTTTAGCCGGAGGACTTTCTGGAAGCATCCATTTCATTTAAGGCGTTCTCAAAATAGCTGTATACTTCATCTGCATTTCTCAGAAACTCTTCAACAAGTACATGGCTACTATCCAAGTAACAAGCATATAAATAATCAACTAAAGCGGAGTCAATCTCGCAATAGTTCAATATAGCATTTTTCATCTTAGCCATGTCGTCTTCCCATACCCCTGTATCTACTATAATCAATGAATATAATGCACGAAGTAATCTCTTCGAGTAACCTTTGGTATATCTAGTTTTCATCGCGTCATCACTAGCATTAGAAAGTGAACGATGTACACGCTCCACTTCCTCCTTGGTATCTGTATTTAAGTCTAAGATGAATTCTGGAGAGATAATGATCGGGGGTACTTTTTCACCAATGTCCTCCCCATGTATGCAAACACAAATGATCTTAACCCAAAAACCCCAATCATTCGGTCTACTTAATACATCATCCATCGAGCAAATGATCGTATCCATCTTCGTGACAAATGGGTATTCTTCCAAAAGCTTATCCTTGATATTCGACAATTTTTCGTAATCAATATCTTTGGGATTGGCACATACAATCGTAAAGTCTGCATCTGACTTATAAGGTTGAGCCATTCCTTTGGGAATTGAGCCACACATGTAAATGCTATGAATCTTATCTTTGAATTCGTTCAGGATATGCTCTACATACTTATCAACCAAATCCTTATATTCGCTCTGTATGTTAATTTGATTTATAACTTTTTCTAATATCATAAAGACTCCTCCTAAACTAAGAACTTCTTTCAACTATGTGTCCGGTGAATTTCTCTTACTCAAAATGCCTTTACTATGGTTTCATTAAGTATTGAATCATTCCTGCACCATAACTTTCATTCGGTCTCTCCACGAATCCAAACCTCTTATAGAAGTCCTCTTTGCCTTTTGCTGACATGAGTCCCACTGAACTTCCTGGCGGATAAGTACTTGTGATATACTCCATCAGTTCCGTCATTATTGTATTACCTAAACCTAGCCTCTGATAGGAAGGTAGCACGATAATGTCTTGTACGTAAAAAGTAAAACCACCGTCGCCTACGATTCTTCCATATCCTATGGTCTGCTCTTCAACCTCTATACAAATGGAATATAATGTGTTCTTTAATCCCAGTTCAATGGCCTCTATATTTTCAGGATTACCCCAACCCACGATTTCCCTCAGATTCATATAATCTTCTACACTAATTTGTTTTTTGAGTATGTTCACTTCCATTAATATCACCTACGCTAAAATTTATGTTGAGATTCCCTGCAATCCTCTACTGCACTTTAAATTCTTTGGATTCACTC
The DNA here is from genome assembly GCF_052114825.1 of Paenibacillus sp. 2TAF8. Lineage (NCBI taxonomy): Bacteria > Bacillati > Bacillota > Bacilli > Caryophanales > Paenibacillaceae > Paenibacillus > Paenibacillus sp. 2TAF8. The sequence continues at coordinate 21,833 of NZ_JBFRFN010000009.1, read as the reverse complement.
GATAAGCTTATTTTCTTTTGCTTGCCTTCATTATTCATCATAAATTCAACATGCATTTTAACTTTGTAATTGCCCGGCTCGTGGATAACGAATTCATAATATTCCTTACTTCTTTGTTCTTGTCCATTATTTCTATATTCTTCACCAGAACGAATCTCCACCTGATAGCCAATAGCGTGTTCTAATAGAACATTTCCGTTTGGAAGGATTCTCTCGCCATCTTCATCATAAATCTCATAACTGAACATGCCTGATCCATGAGATATCTCCACTGACCTACTTGATGAGTTTTTCAAATACCCTACGATTTGAAAAACTTCGTTAACCTTAACATCTTCAATTTCATCTATTCCAACCTGAAAGATTGAGTTAGAAGGATCTTTTTCATTATTGGGCGAACAGGCAGGCAAAATTAAAAATAAGATCAAGATCATTATTTTTACATTTAATTTTATCATTAGATATATTCACCTCATGCCAAGATATCAGATAACACTTGGTATTCACGAATCCGAATGCTTAGAGGACGTATGCCCCGGCAGAGATGTAGTTAGGTTGTCAGGGCTGTCCACCCTGCTATAGATTGATAAGGCATTCCTCAAGTATTCGTATTGGTTTCAAAGAATCCTTATACATGTCACTAGTTATTGCAGTAGTCATACTCAAACTAGGTATTATACATATATATTGACCACCAAAGCCCAAAGCAAATATCATTTCTGTCCCACTTACTTCTGTATTGTTCATATTAAGGTGTCTTACCCACCAATGGTAAGCATACTGACCAATAGATTCATAAGTTAAATAATAAGGTTGCATAGATTTTTCCAACCAGTCTGATGAAACAATACGAGTGTTTTTCCATTTCCCTTGTTGCAAGCATAACGTACCAATCTTTAACATATCAACCGTGGTCATCGTCAAGCCGTCTCCCCCCCGGTTAATCCCATTACTGTCTTCGTACCAATGTACATTTGTAATGCCAAGAGGTTTAAACAGATGAAGGTGTGCGAATTCTATAGCTTTCATGCCTGTAGTCTTCTGCAAGATCGCTGTTAACACATGCGAACAACCAGAATTGTAATTCATTTTTTCTCCTCTGTTATGTTCAAGATTTCGTTCAAACACATATTGGATCATGTCAGAACTAAACAGCATTGGAGTGGAATAATTCCATTCACCGAATTCGGGCCATTCAAACCCTGCCGACATCGTAAGTAAATCCTCAATAGTGATGTCTCGTTTTCTAGGATCATCAAGTACATTTGATTTTTTGAGGATTGTTTTCTATTTTACGATTTTTGTAGTATTCAAACACTAAGCAATCATCTCTCATGATTAGGCAGCTTTTGATTTTTGTTTTTTTTATTGCTCGTGCAAATTCATCAAGCGTCTTCGAATTCATTCTATCATCCTTATCTGCATATTATTTTATTTAACGTTTGTGTATTCATGAACTCCAGAGTGGTTGTCAGCCGAGATGCATCTTAGAAATCCATCCAGCAGACCAAAAGCCTATACGAGCCACTGCTTGAATATGATATTATGTGAGGTCACTGTGAATTACTATCGTTGATTAATTCATTATTATTTTTTATTATTGCTAATTTGTAATCATACGGTTTTAATATTTCTAAGATTTCCTTCTTTCTCTCTGCTTCAAAACCATGATTCCATTTAATCATTTCGACTAACCCTTTTAGTGTTTGTCTATAATTAGATTTTTCAATGCCTATTCTTTGTTTAATAAATCTATTCATTATTCTTAAGTCTCTTACAAATGTATTTGGTGTTAAAAATATGATTTTGTCCGCTAAATTGAAACTATCAGCGAGCCACTTGTAATACACGCCTTCAACAATCCAAGATTCTTTGACTATTATTTCATTTAATAGTTTGTCACGAATTTCAGGAGAATTCTTTCCTGCCATTTCTACTGAACTACTCCACATTACCTTGTCTAGTTCATAGTAAGGAATGTCCAATTGCTTAGATAACCTTTTAGCCAGGTATGTTTTACCACTTCCAGTAGAGCCAATGATGTGGATTCTTCTTGGCAATTCCGTCATAATTTTCTCCTTTACTTATTGTATTCAATGTATCTTACTTGCTTCAGGGCGACAATTCACGAACCATCATTGCTTAAGTGCGCAGAGGAAACGGCCGCAGCTCAGCTTGAATACGTTTTGATAGGACGTTCCCGCCTTCGAGCTATTTCTAGATCTAACGCTTCTGTTAACCTTCTAACCTAAATGCATACACCGGGTAGCTATCTTTCACTTCGAATCCCAATTTTAATGCCAGATTATGTGAAGGTACATTCTGGTGAGTTGTCTCCCACAATGGAATCATTCTATTCTTTAATAAATGATCAATTAATCGAATTGCAGCTAAACTTGCGTACCCTCTACCTCTCTGCTCTTCTGCAAATGTATCAACGTCAATAAAATATTCATTAAGAAAAACAAATCCATTATTTCTACAGATTGTAATCAATTCATTTGCATTTCTAATCTCTACTGCAGGACACGTTTTTGTTTTGAACTTCTGATCAACATATGATAAATCACTGAACTTTCTTGGTAGTATTTCATGCTCGCATAAGTTGATCTTTATATCATCCAATGATGAACTAGTAACATTGTTATTTTCAATGTATTTTTCTAAATTTAAGGTATACACTGACTCATAATGCTTATCTACTTTAAGCAAATGAAGCTCTCCTAGAAAAAGAATATCCCAACATTCAACATCGGCAGTATAAATTTCAAACCAACTGGTATTTAATTGTTTACAATCCGGTACTACCACATCACTAATAAAACTGTTCAACTCTACTTGATCTTTATCACTTTTCGTATTGCCCTCCAGATAGATCCATCTACCCGTCGCCCATACAATTGCTATATTAGGTTTATGAACTTGATTAACAAATACCCTGCCTGGATAGTTCCCATGAATTACAGACAAGGCAGGAATATATTGCTTCTTTTCTGTAAAAAATGATTCAACAAGATAATAGTCATTAAGTTTTAATTCAATCATCAAATTTTCCTCTTTCATTAGCGTACTCCGGCACGCTTGCGGTAAACTTCCTGGCTTGGAACAAAAATTCAGCAAATTTGATTCTTTCAGTGTTTTCAGACGCACCCTAGTTTATTTGTTATTTTTAAAATAATCATCTACTCGCTTTATATATTTAGCATACATATTTTTGATTTGAGTATTTACCTTTATAAACTCTGGTGAAGATTGATCTAACAGTTTTTCTTTTTCATTATCTTTCATATCAACTATGTTTTTAGTAATAAGCATAACGGCGTTATTCATCTCGGTAATTAATTGTGAAGCTTCTCTTTTATTTAAAGCATCTTGTTCGAGTGATAAATCAGCAAACAACGGATCATAAGCAAGTGTCAGAAGATTTTTTAAGTCTTTGGATAGAAGAGTTGAAAAATTGTGAGTTGTTCGATTGACTAATAATCGATACATATTAGCTTCTCGGAAATCATTTTTAATATAGTATTCGTCTATTATTTTAGATAAACGATAGATTTCATCGTATTCAGTAGTCAAATTTTGTACTGCATCTTTCTTTAATTCATCGATCTGCTTGTATAAAAAAACATTATTCACTCCAAGCACAAGCGTTATAATACTCACGAAAATAAATAAAAACATCCCTTTTATATCCCTCTGTCTTTCCATCAATCCCCCTCCAATGTACAAAAATAATTAAAAGATTAATTGGTTTTCTTCCACTACTTACTCTTATTTATAAAATCTCTATATCTATCATGTAGTTGTATTCCATTTTTTATAGATTCCCCTGTTTGTTTGTCTATCACATCCAGCTCAAAACCTAAATTACTATAACCATCAAGCATTTCTAATATTGAGCACATCACTTCTTCTATTAGTTCTGCTTGAATATCATTGAATTTTTCCGAATTAATTACTTCCCCTATGCTTTCGTATTGTTTTTTAAATTCAGTCCACGGCATCTTTGAGTTTTTATGTAAGCAAGAAGAAGATAACTCACTATAAGTCTGTTTAATACTTTCGAGTTGTTGGAAAAAAGCAGTTAATTTATTATCATTGAAATCTGTTATAATGACTCGCATCCTTTCTAATCTTAGGATCTTCCCAAAGTGAACGGTCCCTATGTGGTTAGGGTCTGCAAGGATCTACGATCCGACACATGTCGGGTGTCCAGCGTTGCCAGACCCCAGACTCATGCCTACAGCATACAGCATGAATTTTATTCTATCTGATGCTAATCGGCTTTAATGAAATATTTATACTCATCCATTACTTTTTGTATTTGTACAAGGTGCCGTTTTGCATGCTGACACAAAAAATATATATATTGATACACATCAATCTTACCTAAATTGTTTACCGTCATTGTTGTTTGATAAAGTATCCCTTCTCCGTTTTTCATCTCTTGCAAAATTTCTTTACATTCTTGAATTTGATTATCGAGCAAAGATTTTATTTGTCTTAGTTCTTGATCTCCCTTAGGCTCCATATGTTCTGGTCTAATCCAAGGAAATGAATTATGTTCAGCTATGGCGTCGAGTTCTTTTAGATTGATTTGATAAGATTCTAATAATGATTCCAAATCTTTCTTTTTAGATAATTCAATCGCTTTTCGTTTTCCTTTTCGAATTAAGATCAATAAAAAGTGATTGGTTAACGTGACATGCTCTAATATTTGTTCAATACTCCATCCTATCTCAGGCCTAAAAGTAAGTGCTTCAGCATTTAAGTCAAACCAGCCTTGATAGTCAGCCAAAGTTTGAGTCAGTTCTTTGTCTATAAAAAGAATTGTTTGGTTTATATTCATGCTTTCTCCCTCTTTCGAGTTGCTGACGAAAATGTTTGAATCGGCCCTTCCCAAGTATCATCTCTTACTTCCAAGTAGTTTCCATTCGTATATCTTTCAATTGTCTTTCTCCAAAATGCCTGAGCTGGCGTATTTGCTTCCATTTGGGCAACTTTCCAATGACCATTGAAGTTATCAAATAATTCATAGGCAACAAACTGGCCGACTTTCATTCTTCTATATTTCTTCATAACAAAAAACTCTGCCATCCAGTATACAGTTTGATTAGATTCATTTGCCCCAATATCTCTTACAAGAGCAAAACCAGCCAATTTATCATCTACTTTGATGAAAAATGGATATCTTCCGTCTTCTGTCCAATAATGATCTAAGTACTTATACTCATAAAGTCCATTTGGGTTTACATCATCAGGATCAAACTCACTAAAATCATATTTATATAATTCAAGAAGATTCCGTAAAATAGATTTTTGCTCGTATTCAACTTTATGTATTGTAATCATCAACGTTTTCTCCTTTTGCAGCGTGTAGTCATATTTCAAATCACTTTTTTGCATTAACGAACCCGAAGGCTATTATTATCTGTACTTTGTTTTCATTCGTTTATATATTCTAACACTTTTGGCAAATACTCTTCGATCGGTTTTGACGAATCCACCACTATATACTTCTCCTCTTCTGGTTTTTTACTGTTTTTTATGGTTCTATAAAATGCCTCCTCAGACGATGGTGCTTCAATTTGACTCAAGAGTCTTTCTCGATTTTTTAATCGATTTCGAATTAATTCTATATCTTCTATATAACATTCCACATACTTATATTTCTTTTTGTGTTTTCTCGCTAATTCAACTCCGGTTTCTAATAAATTACTATACAAACAAGGGCTGTCCATAATCACACTGTGTCCATTCGATAAATAATAATCCACTAATGACCAATCTACATCGTAAGATAATTGTCCCATTATTTTACCTTCCATCTCATACCCTTGTGATGATAACGATTTCATAATTGCAGTTTTGGAAATGTCATGATCAACTATGACAGCTCCTGTTGTTTGGCTAATCTCTCTTGCTAGTGTTGACTTACCTGACCCAGGGAATCCTGACATCTGTAAAAAGAACATACGTCCCCCTCCTTCATTATAGTATCTGCGAGTCTTTCGGATAACATTGTTGTATTCAGACGTCCCACCGACTTAAATCACCGCCAGATGTCTATTACGATTGTTCATTAGTCGGTGCGAAAGTGTCTGGTTGATTCAAATTCTTTCAATTGTCAATATAGCTACAAAAATCATCTTCTCTCACATTAATTTTATTAGTTTTTGATGGAGCATGGTTTTCCAACACTTTCAATATTTCTTGAAATGTAGTTTCTACATCACTACTTGAATTTATTATTCGATATTCATTCGGGAGTTTGTTCCTTCCTCTAATGAGGGAGTTCATTTTTATAGAAGTTTCCCAATCCGTGTAACTGTTCCCGTTATCTCTATTTAGAATTCTATATTTAATCACTTCATCTTGATCACTACAAAGTGTCAAAATAGTATAGTTATACCCTTCAAATTCTTTAGGAATATCCAACATTCTAATATCATTAAGATCGGTAATAATAATATTTTTAAACCCATGACGATTATAGTTTTTTACGACCAACATCAAATTCTCAAACGCTAATTGTTCTTCTTCTTTTTGAGTAATTTGAACTGAAGGTGCTAGAGAACGAAATTCTGGAATCCAACCAAATTCAAAATATGGAGTCCTAAAGTGTTCATGTAACCTTTGGCACAATGTTGTCTTTCCATTCCCAGGCGAACCGTGGAGAATAATAAAATCGACGTTCAAAGTCTTCACCCGCTTACTAAAGAATTTTTGTCTTTATGCTCTAACGCTGATTCACTGAATTACTTGCAAGATTCCATTGTTCAATTATCTTTTCGATATCTTGTAAATCCCTTACAAGACCATCATATTCAAATTGATCTTTATAAAATGTGTCTTCCTTCCAGATTCCCTTCATACCAACATTTTTACTAGCAGCAATATCATTAGTGGGATGATCTCCAACGTAAACACATTCCTCAGGTTGAACACTCATCAAATCAGCTGCTCTAAGAAATATAGCTGGGTCGGGTTTTCTAAGCCCTTCTATCTCAGAGATTAGTATCACATCAAAGTACTTCTGTATCCCTAACGCGTGAATATTACTTGATTGAAAGTCACCAAATCCATTGGTAATCATCCCAAGTTTGAGGCCTTGTGCTTTGAGCTTTTCGAGCGTTTCAAATGTGTTTGGAAATGATATAGCATGCTTACAAAATCCACGCTTATAATCATTTAATAAGTCATTCCATTCGAGTGGCAGATCAAATTCCTTTATTAATTCCTGATAGACTCTGTCCTTCCATACATATCCGCGATTATCCAGTTCAATAAATCGGCTTACATACCTTTCCTTTTCTATATTCCTTACTCCCTTAATCTCCCGTTCATATTGATCGACAACGAATTGATACAGAGAAGAGTTACGATCCAACAATGTCCCATCAAGATCAAAAATAACTGATCGAATCATATGGTATCGCCGCCTTTCAATTGGGTTCAGTGATTTTCATATAACGTTTCGGTATTCACGACGCTTGGCGAATGCCAAGTCTGTTCGGCACAGGCCGGACCCAAGATGAATGTTCGCAGCGTGAATATTATGTTAGGTGATCTTCTTGCGTTCTATGAAATACGAGCGAAACTATCTTTTCTAATTATTTATGATTTGCAAACCAATCCCAGCCTGTGCCTACATGTTCAGGTTTGTGTGCGTCAGAACCATAAATACATGCAACTCCTTGGCTTTTGCATTCTGACAAAAACCATTCTGGCACGTAAGGTTTACCGCAAGTAGTTACCCTTAACCCTGCGGTATTAACATCAATTCCAACATTCGCTTTTATCAAAAGAGGAATAATTGCCTCAAGCCGGTTCCTCATCTGCTTCTCATCAATTTCAGGTAATACACGTGAAAATTTCTCAATTAAGTTTATATGTCCTATTCTTTTACGCATAGACAATTTCGCAACCCATGTAATTGCCGCTTCTACTTGATCGTAATATGCATTTACAACGCCCTCCATATCCCCATAAAACCCCAGTATATACTCACGAAAATCATCTACTGAATTATCTATACATCGCATACCACCATGACCTTGCAAATAGTGTACAGAGTATACAATATCCTCTAGGTCATCATTAAAATCCTCTAACATATTCTCTGTAAAAGCTAATTGCTTTGGTAAAAAGTCCATCTCCAGACCAATGGTAACCTCAATTTTGTTTTCATAAAATTTCTTCATCTTGCGAGCAAAATCAATATATTTAGGCAACTCGTCAATTGGCATAGCCAGTCTCTTGAATAAAGAAATATCATCAATCCACCCAGTGGGTAATGGTGAATGTTCGCTCAGTGTATATCTTTGAAATCCCAATTGTATAGCTCTATCAATGTATAATTCTTGTTTCTTACTGCTTCCATGATAGCAATATTGAGTATGGGTATGTCCATCCCATTTCAACTCCATGAAAACTCCCCCATTCTTGTATTGATGGTTGTATTGCTTAAAAACTTGAGCAAGAATTTCATTTAACTTTCTCGCATTCATGTCCCCCGACTGGGTTGTCTGCTGAAATCTCTCCTCGAAATCCATTCCGCAGACCGAGAATCATAGGAGTCCTCTTGAATATTATGTTATGTGGAGTCAGTCACTTCGTTTAACTACTTACAAATTGATTTTTGAAATCTTACCTAAAATTATTCTTACAACTTCTTCTATTTCTTTATTATCTGTATCAATATGTTCTTGAAATTTAATATCTTTAAATGCGATTACACCTGCGTTTGTGTGCTTCCGATACCAATCATCAAATTTGTCTCCGCGATTTTCAACTCGTTTTTTAATCGTCTCTTCTGATGCTAAAAGGCAAAAATGAAAAGTATCTCGATCAAAACTTCTAAACCCATTTAATATGTAATCGAAATTTTCACACTTATATATTGTCATTGGAACAATCAGATGTTTCTTGTACCTATTCATTAATTCTTGAGCTGTCTTTACAACAAGTATTCTCCATAGTCCTATATCCTGAAAGTCATCCGTTCGTTCTTCTTCCAAGTAGATGTCTTCTGTTATAATTTTGTTTAACATATACCCAATTTCTTCAGGATCATAGATCATACTATTAGGTATTAGAGGCTTCAGCTTTTGAGAAGTCGAGGTCTTGCCGGATCCAAATGACCCATTAATCATAATAATCATGTGATCACTCCCTCCATCTACTTTAAGTTTAAATTCCGTCTTGACTGATTACACATAACGTTTCTGTATTCACGATCCAGCGTCCGCTGGGTATCTGGCAAACACTGGACCATGGGCAAAAGCAAGCAGCATGAATATTATGTTAGCTGATAGCGTATTTTATCTTTGATCCAGTCACAGATGCTTCCACCAGATCCCTGCACATTTTGGAACTGTTGACCATTGGTTCTCATCTATTTTTCTTGCAAGTTCAGTCCCAAAGAAAAACTCTGTATTTTTCTTAGCTTCAGATGTACTAGAAAATTTATAATTTGTTCTGATTCATCGATGCGAAAAATCAATATTTGTATTCAACAATTATCCGATATATATAATTACTTCTTTCTCTTTAAATGCCACAGTCATCTCTTCTAATAGTTTGTCGACTCTACTAACTAAATGACTAGATTCATTTTCAGTTAGATTTCTCTTTGCCCATTCCTTTAATAAAATTAATTCATTAGTTAGTTCAGGAAATTGATTCTCATCCACATCAATACCCGGAGAATAAAAATAGGAAGTGATCTCTAATTCCAGCTCTTTTATTCCAGGAATCCAACATCTTTCGAAAAATGCTTCTGTAGACACTGGTACATAAAATTGTTTATCTTCGGGCTTTATGATTATTGCTGCAATTGACATGATAATCACCTTGTTTATTTCATTTCTTTTGTTGGTTGCTCATAACGCTTTTGTATTCATGAACCCCAAAGGGGTGTCTGCCGAAATCTCTCCTCGAAACCCGTTCGCAGACCGAGGCTCCGAAAGGAGCCACAGATTGAATACTATGTTAATCGATGCCAGCCTAAATTCCCTTCACAATTAATTCCTTGTCCATGTTGCACGGGTATATCCAATTCTCATACCCACTCTTTCCATATTCCGATGGCTTTGTGAGCCATATGAGCACTGACTAACAACAAGATCACAATTGTTGTAGGTATCATGAATTCGTCTAAGTAATAAATTGGTTTGAAATCCTTTATTTCGATATTCCGGAAGTGTTGTCGCAAATGTTAATGAAGCAACCTTGTCCTCTATATACATTACAGCTACTGCAACTGGACAGCCTTGATCCAACCCCAAATAATAGTGCCAGCCAGGACGGGAAAATAGTACTCGGTTATTTGCAGCTACATGTTCTTTCCCATCAAGAGATAAGCCTGTACCTAAACAATGAATCTCTGCATATGTATCAAACTCATCTTCGAGTAATTCACGAATTTCCAGTTTATGATGATCCAACGAATTTAGATTTCCTGGTTCACAAAAAAGTGTTGTATGAAATCCAGATTGATAAAAGCCTTTATTATGGAGTTTTTTCATAACTTTTTGATTTAGATTACTGGGGATGATTTGAATCTCAAAATTCCTTTCCCGCTCATTATAAAAGTTTAAGATATCTTCAATGACATCTTCAGAAATCCTTCCCTTTACATTATTAAAGAGCCCCCATGGCATAGTTTTACTATAAAACGCTGTGCTCTTCCCGAATTGTTTAATTTCAATGCCCTCAGGGTTTCCTTCTCGTTCTCTGATTGCTGTCATTCGATCAACCATATAATTAATTTCAGATTTTTCTAGACTATCTGCCAGTTCCAAATTCAATATCATTCAATTTATCCCCTTCCTTGATTCGCATACAATAACTCCTTAGTGGTTTCGCCTAACATTCCTGTATTCCTGAACCCTAGAAGCTTTAGATCCGTCTGGACCGGGTAGCTCCGCCACTTACTCGGTTATCTGCTGAATCCGTTTCCATAAAAACCCTCTGCGGACCAAGGACAGCTTGCTGGGTTTCCTTATTGTTCCATCCAATCTCTTCGTTACTTCTCACCAATCATAAAATACTGCTTAATCTGCTGGTTTTCCGAATTAAATGGTTGCCCTTCATAATCCACGAACCGCACATTCTTAAAACCTGCAGCCTCCATAATTTGGACATGACAATAGCTGTTTACATTCTTCGCACCCAATCCTGTCTTATGAATCATCGTATCATTGGGTATATCAAATATTATCTCCTCGTGTTCTGAAACACATGTCGCTCTATTATATTCGTGGCGTACCAAGCGATAAACTCCATCCCGATATGTCCAAGTACGGCAGTCATTATGTCGTTCATCAGTATGGTATTTAAAATAGTTTTCATTCCACATCTCATAGATAAAGATACCATTTGGCTTTAAAGAGTTGAACACTCGATTCGTAGATACCCCTGTTAATCCAACAGGATCAGTCCAAATCGCGACATCATATCCGTTGTCAAAACTTAATTCATTAAAATCACAAACAAAATAACTCGCCTTTTCAAAAGCTCTATTGTAATCCTTTGAATATTCAATGAAAGTACTTGAGATGTCTATACCTGTAACCTCATAATCTGATTTCAACCATACTTGATGATACCTAGATATTCCACATGCAATGTCCAGAATTTTGGTTGAATTCTCGGGAAATAGCCTTTGCAGTTTTTCAGCCATAACGATCTGGATCTCAAGATCTTCAAAACCCCATTTGATATATTCTTTGTCGTAATCTTGTTCACCATATCTATTGAACTTTTCTTCTATAATTTTCATTTATCCGCCTCATTTCTTACGATTTACGATTCTTTCGGATAACGTTCCTGTATTCATGAACCCCGAAGGGAGTGTCCGCTGAAATGCTTCTTCGTAATTCACCTCGCAGACCAAGGCTCTGAACGAGAAGCAGCTAGAATATTATGTTATACGAAGCTTTACTACTTCTCCGAATCCGGCCAAGGATCTCCTTCTCTTCTGCATACTCAGTCGAAATACATCTCTGAATCAAAAGGTTCCTTTGCTATTTCAATATCATTTTTTATCAATTTCATTCCATTCAGGTTTATTTCATCATTTAAGTACACCAAAACGTCATGTATACCACCATCTCGTGATTGTTGAATGATTTGTGCAAGTAATTGTTTTTGTTCTTCAGATAGCGAACCAATGAATTCATTAACTTTTATATTTTCTTCTGTCTTTGGCCACCCAGTAGTCAATACCCATCTTGATAATACTCCAGGCCGAATTTTGACTAATCCATCAATAAAATCTTTATAGTTCTGAAGACTATTTGAATGTTTTCCTTCTTTCATATGCTCCTCCGCACTTTTTATAATTTCATATAACATTGTCGTATTCACGAACCCCGAAGGGGTTGTCTGCTGAAATCCCTCTTCAAAATCCACCTCGCAGACCAAGGCTTTGAAGAAGCTACAGCGTAAATATGATGTTATTTGATGAAAATACTTCTTCGAGATTGCTTACTAATCTGCTCTTTTCGTAGCTTTTTTTATTTTGATTCATCTTTTTCGATGTGTTATCATATTGTTAATAAAGACTAGGTGCTGCGAACACTTGGTCAATTCAATTGGCTTGGATAAATACCTTCTTAAGTCGAGTTAGGACAAAAACCCACCTTCGGCTGTCAACCTCGGGGTGGGTTTTTACTTTGTCCTGTTGTTATTGATATACGTTAAATTGCAAGACATGATGCTCCAAAATAACTGTTAGAGTCATCGCATCTTTCACTTCCATGATTTTACCTCGTTTCGAAGAAAAACCATACCCACCCAAGATTCAATTGTATCTATATTTTACCTGTGTTTACATATCCGTACAAGTGTTCTCATCTACTTTTTTAGTATTATTCCTATATTCTATTTTCAGTTTATCATTTCTATTATATATCGTTCCTGTATTCACGACCCAGTGTACGCTGGGTGTCCGGCGATTGACGGATAAAGAACGTATGTCCGCAGCGTGAAATTATGTTAAATGCTGTCACTGCCTTCACTGAAGTGGATTCGTCTCTATCTAGGATAAAGTCATGTTTATATACTTATTTAATTCGTCCAGCCATCTCTTATCTTCTTTCCAAGTGGATAAAAACCATGACATATATCGCAATCCCAAGTATCTAGAAGTAATTGTATAATTCAACTTAAATTTATCCTCTGATAGATTTATTAACCCTCTCGAATTAATTAAAATTCTATAATTTTCCGCTTGAGAAAACTCTCTATATCTAAGTGCTACATCAAAGTACAAGGAACCATAATGCGCTTCTTCCCAATCAATAAAATATACCTCTCGGTTTTTGTGAACTAATGTATTTCCCGGGTGTAGATCGTTATGTACAAGGGTATGAGATCCTTCATCCCTGATAACTTCATCAATGTCTCTAACTATATGCTCTGCAACCTTATCAATTTCAGAAATAAGGTCACCAAAATCACTTATAAAATCTAAGTCTAATTTTGCCTTATTCCAACTCGGTCTCCATTTCTCGTTAAGTACTGATTCAATATATCCTGAATCAAGAATGGGAAGCCATTTAAATTTATTATATTTTTTGAAGTTGACCGCATGTATATTTGCTAGAGTAGATTGTTCATCTCTTTGAAGCAGTTCGATATCTAAATTATTGTAATCCGTTTCATAATCTACATCCTGCATGCAAAGATATTCTCGATTATTACTTGTCATATTTAATGTGAAACTAAATGGAACATTTACAGATTGATCATATAAATAATTTAATGTACACCTTTCAATGAGCGAAGCTTTCTTTGAAATAAGATTAATAGTCCAGTCGTGAGTATCATCTCTAAGTAATATTTCATGTTTTTTAAGCTCTACGGCTGAGGTGCCATAAGCAAGATCGTGATTATTAATACTCAATATTTTAGCATTAGGTGATGCGAAGCGATCAATTGTACCCTTAATTGTATTTCTAAGTTCTGTATTCATATATCCTCCTTCAATAGCACTAAAAAAACTTTGCTGTGATTGCATATAACGTTCCCGTATTCACGAACAAGAAAGGCTTAAGTCAAGCGAATGCGAAACGGATCGCAGACTTAGCCTTGCAGGGTTGGCACGTGAATCCACATCTATGCAACTTCTTATCCGTGACCGTGGAGCTCGCAACGATGCGCTAATGCTGTTATACGCACGGGCCTTGAGTTACTTTCAAACCCTAGGTTTTTATTAACTTAAATTAGTCTAAAAAGTAAACTAATCCCGTTGACTGCAATCAAAATATATATATAAAACTTCACTTTTCTTATTGTCTGAACACTGTCTACTTTGATTTTTCCATTAAGAAAATACAATGCTATTATTGATGCTATTAAACTTATGATACTAAACACCGTTGACACCATACCCCACATAATAGTTTCCTCCTCATAGATAATGTGAAAATTGTTATGATAATGACTTTTCGCACTTTTTCTTTCTATAAACTTCTCCCTTTCGTATAACGTTCCTGTATTCACGACTCGACGCATGTCGAGTGTCTTGCTTACGCCGGACCAAGGGCGTATGTCCGCAGCGTGAATACTCTGTTATGTGATGAATCAGCCTTCTTCGAACAAACTATCTATAATTCAGCATTAATTAGGTTATAACTGTAGTCAAAAGAGGCATGAATTCTATGTCCCCCAAACAAATCCCCGTCATAATATTCGCAGTAAATAAAATTAGATCGAACCTCAATAAAATATAAACTTATTAATCCTTCGAATTTCTCTATAGTTACCTCATATTCCCCTGTATCTACAGCATCCCAATCTAGTTCTTCATCATTTTCATCATACTCTGGCCAAAAATCATTTTTAAAGTCGATTAACTTTACAGCTATACTTCTTTTTGCAATTTTATCGAACTTCCCTAAATCCTTGAATATTTTTTCTGCCTTACGTATCAACTTATTAACATCATCCCGTTCTTTCTCTAGTTTAAGTATCCATTTTATCTTTCTCCCATTGTGTTCATACGCCATATAATCACTGTTAAATTTAAAAACTCCAAATACATCGCTCTTAACTATTTTGTCCATAATGAGATACCTTTCAAATAGTTTTATAATTTTTACAATTATGGTTAAAGTGTTTGACAAGCCCTTTAAATATATTTCGATCTCGCTGATCTTTCGCATAACATTCCTGTATTCACGAACCCGAGAGCCTTAAGGCGACAAAGTCGCCGGGTGGCTACGCCGATTAGCCTCGTAGGGTTGTCCCAGTGAATCAACTTCCTCGAAATGCCTCGGGCTGACCAAGCTACGGTAAGTCTGCGATGTGTGATTACAATGTTATAGAATTTCGGCTCTTCTTTGAAACACTAAATATTAATCACTTTTGCTAATTTATTCATCAACACGAAAAATTAATTAAGTAATTCTATCTAAATTCTTTAATTCCATCTTCAAAAGCTTCCGAGTCATTATGATCTATTCCATGTAGAGCTTCCTGTAAAGCAAAGGTGCTTCTATAAAAATGGACTCTTTCTGAAATTTGTCTTCCGTTTGGGTATAGATTAGTGCATGTTTCAAAAAACTCTTCTCCATAGCTGGAAAGAATTCCAGCTAAATCATATGCTAGGTCCCCAAGTCCTGAGCCTCCGAAGTCAATAACTCCTGCAATTCTTTTATCTTTTCGATTCCATATGATATTGCCTGCTCCAAAGTCTCCATGAATAAAGGTTTTCTTTAAATTCTGATTATGGGTATTATTTAAAAATATATTAAAGTTATCTACTACTTTTTCTTGTGCATCTAATCGCATAAATGGAAAGAGTTTCTCTTTTATTCTAATAAACAGATCTTCTATAATTCTATGTACACTTTCATGTTGTTTCTGAGAAGCTACCGCTTTCGGTATGTCCATAGAATGGAGTTCAATAAGAAAAGTAACAAGTTGTGAGGCAATTGCATCTTTAAGGCTTTGGCTTTTGATAGTTATTAATTCTTCCTTCCAAAAAGGAGCGCCTTCAATCAGCTTATAGCCCATGAAAGTCTTACCCACCTCCAGCTCATCAAATGATTTATAGGCTGGATGGGGGATCTGCATTGTTATAGTCTTTCTAATAGTTTCTAATAACTCTGTTTCTCTCTTTAATTTTTCTAATCCTTGCTTATACTTAGGAAACCTAAAGACGAGAGATTGATTAATAATAAATACGTCATTATTCTGACCGATCTCATTTTGTTTAACATCTTGAATATGTAAATCTGGGTAAACTTCTTGAATGCGTCGAACGTAGGTAGAGATCATAAATACAAGCTCCTTCGATAATAAATGTTTTACTTTCTTGAATTTCGGCTGATTTCCTATAACGTTCTTGTATTCACGAACCCGAGAGCCTTAAGTGGGGCGTAGCGCAACGGGTCGGCAGACTTAGACTCGCAGGGTTGTCCGGCTGATTTCACTTCCCTGCTCATAACTTCGGCCGGACCAAGGGCGTTAGCCGGCAGCGTAAATACTGTGTTATACGATGATCTCATCTTCTTCGAATCCCCTCAAACTATCGTGTACTTAAATGTTTAATATTTCTTCCATCTGTTCCGTCTTGGAGCAACTCTAGTAAACCATCTGGCACCAGTTTTACTGTCAAATTTCCCTTAAAAAAATTTAGTGTTTTCCATACTGCTTTATAGGATTCGCTTCCTTCTAATCCATCTATTTCTCTCAAATCGTAAAGTGATCTATTTATAAGTTCAGCCTCATAAATAAAATCATTTTCGTGTCCAATTTGATCTTGATAGTTGAATATATTCTCAATTACACCAATCAAGATAGGTTCTGAAATATCTGCATCGATTTCTTCTTTGACTTCACGAATTACGGTAATATTGCTACTTTCTCCATATTCAACTGTTCCACCAATAGGTCGATAATAAGTTACGCCTACAGCCTCATCAAAAAACTCTTCTAACAGTAGTTCTTCCCCTCTTCGGATAACACAAAGTGAAACTGTTCTAATCATTATTATGTCCTCCCTGCTTCTATACTTCCTCAAAATCCCTCTGCTGGATCGATGGTGTATGCTCGAAGTTGAATATCATGTTAACTGATTTCGACATCTCTTTGAATTACATTTACAGTTCATTATCCAATGCTTTAATTAAGTACATCAGTAGATCATCGTCTACCATCACTTGCTCTCCGGGTTTTGCTTCAATGTTCTTATAGACAATTCCTCGACCATCCATATAATACCCGCGTTTGTTGTACATAATTTGAGCATTACCATAATCTTTATAGAGTCCTACTCCTAAGCCAATTAATCTGGATCTCTTTGATGCTATTCTTTCAAGTTTATCAAACATTGTACTTGCGATTCCCTTCCTCCTGAACTCTGGAAAAACATTCAAGTCATTTATTTCTGGGATATTACCTGTTTTAAAATACGGATAATCCGAAGTAAATATTAAATGGCAACATCCAGCCAATGTATCTGCATAGTAGGCCATTAAAGTCACTCTCTTGCCTGCTATATTTTCTTCCAAGCACTTATAGAAATAGTCATTCGAGGTATACCATGGATATCTTTTCGAAAATTCAGAATCTAATAAAGATGCTTCTTCATGATTTGAAAGATGCCTTGTTGTTATTTGGTTTTCCATTGTCATTCCTCTTTCTGTTTATTTCAGTTAACGTTCCTGTATTCACGACGTCCAACTCCCTTAAGCCCGAAGGGAGGCCGCGATGTGGTTAGGGAGTTGGATTTGTTCGGCCGAATCGACTTCAACTTCTGCCGAACCGAGGGCCGAATGGCCCGAAGCGTGAATATTTTGTTATAGGATGTTTCGGTTTTCCTGAGTTACTTGTTACTCAATTAATCAAAAAGAAAATACATATGAATCTCTTCTATAACATCACTCTCATCAATAATAAATTCTGCGAAGAATCCTAGATCACCTTGAAAGTATTCATATATCTTTAAATTTGGTTTGTTCTCAATCGTCTTCAGGTTTTCATATTTAATATTTGAATATGCATTCTTCAACTTTTCTAAATGATCCCCAACTTTTATCCCTTCAGAGGTTTCATATTCATTCTTATCTAATATAATTTCTGAAAGCCATAGACTGCTTTTTTCCATTCCCAGAAACTTTAATGTTAATCCACTATAATAGAGATCCTTAGAAAACATACCACTGAAGGTATCTGCTCTATCACCGAGCTGCTTAACTTGAGAAGCTTCGTCAGGCTCTCCTAATATATGCACTACAGTCTTTTCATCATCTCTCAGTTGAACAAGGGATTGTTCATATTTTATTGAATAATATTTATCTTCTTTAATATATCCTAATTCAGGAGTTGAAACTTGCGGATCAGTTAATACAGCCTTTTCTGTAGAATCTGATTCTGAATTTGCATTTGTCGTTGGGGGTACTACCGAAGGATTTGTAGCAGTAATTGAGGGATTTTCTTCTTGGAGATCAGAACAACCAACAATGAAAAGTAAAGTAACACATATAATTATTGAACTTATAATTTTCATTGAATAACTCCTTTTTTGAACTTGTTGGAAATTCCTATAACGTTCCCGTATTCACTCAGCGTACGCTGAGTGTCAGACGACTGCCGAATCAAGGACGAATGTCCACAGCGTGAATATTATGTTATCTGAAGTGATTGCCTCCTGGGATAGTTGCAAAAAAAAACTTTTATTGATTACCTTATTTTCTTAGAAGAGCTTTTAAAAAAGATTTCTCTGTCATTCTATGATATGCAATTAATTCCCCGTTATACACAACATTAAATACTCCGTAAGGAGTAGGAGATAACTCCATCATCTGTGCCCGATCTTGAAAATGAATAATATTAGGATGAATATTGGCCGAATTGGCTGCTTTAATAATATTTTCTGTAGCCACCTCCAAATAGGGGCATTGATCCGTTCTACATATAGTCAGTCCTTCAACAAATCTTTCCAAACGTTCATTCCAATTTGTAGGCAAATAAGGTAGTATTGTGTCTTCAAATGGATATACATATAGTTCGAATGAATACGGTCCACTTTCGACAAATGAAAAACCATTTCTGATAAATATATCTTTGCTAGGCGCCCAACCGGTGTCAGCATTCGTCAATACAGCGACGCCCTTCATTTCCCGTTGTCTGGCTTCTTCTAAACATAACTGAATTAGCTTAGAACCCAATCCCATCCCCGGAGTTCCAACCCATAGGCAATGAATAACCATATACTCATCAGCATGAATCGCTCTCCAAGAGTATTGCCCCGGGGTGTACTCGATAAAGCCCAACGTCTTTTTCCCACCCTTGATTTGTATGTATTGCAGTCCTCGATCAAAGTTCTCTTCCGTCCATTTGACCTTTTTTATGTATCCGGAATGATTTTGCATACTTCTCATACAGTAGCTACCATGTTGGTCAATATTATTTTTAATTATATCTAGGCGTTGATCCATTTAATAATCTCCCCCATCCTACTTATTCAATGTCTAAATGTAGTTCGATTATTCTTAACTCTACTTAAATATGTTTTTGCGATCATTTCTGATAACGTTCCCGTATTCACGACCCAACAAATGTTGGGTGTCCGCCAGTTATTTCTTTAATGATCTTTTCATTCTTTTACTTCAATTAGCTTATCATCATTTCCTATAATCTCAAGAATCGGTTTTTCAAACGCCTTCTTAATAGAAACCAGCCGCTCTTCTAGATGTTCTCTGTTATCACCACTCATTACATTTTTGCCCCATATCCAGGAATCCGGCTCGTTATTTTCATAATAAACTTCACATATCTCATAAGAAATCAAACCATTTTTCCAATCCTTTTTGAGAATTCGATAGTTCCAATATTTAGTCATCTTTTCACCTTCTTTACTGAAATTTGAATTCTATTTTTTCACTGCCTAAAATTAAGAAGCTTTTAAATATCTGTATACACTTCTTGAATAAATCTACTGTTTCGTCCCCATTCATTTCGAACGAACCTTGAACATTATTCAACTTTGTATTTGATTCTAAACGACTTTATATTCTATCAGATTAAATTCATTATCTGTTTAATCGAAAATGGAGGTTTCAGATAACGTTCCTGTATTCATGACGTCCCACCGACTTAAGCGACCAACGGAAGCGGCCGCAATGCGGTTAGTCGGTGCGGATGTGTCCGCTGAATCCACTCCCCTGATGTTCGCTTCTCGCGGACTGAGGGCCGACAGACCCGAAGCGTGGATATGATGTTATAAGATGTCCGCGGCTTCCTTGAAATACTCAAAATGTCTCTTTTTATCTAGCTTCAAACCATGCCATATCTATTAAATCATCCCATTCTATTATCAGTGTCCTATACTTAATAATCCAATATCCAAAATCCGCATTGTACTTAAGAGAAGTTAATCCATCAAATCTATGAACATAAATATTGCCCTCTAATTGCAATTCTTCATTCTTCAGCACTTCAAAATCAATCAACAATTCTGATACATCTAATACTTTCTTCTGAGCATCATCTTCAACAACAATCCTCTTCTTGCTCTTAATTTCGGAAGTATCATATAAAATTGATTCTAAGACTTCAAAGTCAACGAACTTAAGAATAGCTTTCCCTGTGTACATTGCCTTTCCAGAACTGTTTCTTGGATGAGTAGATAAGACATCTATGTGTTCAAAGAATACAGACAAACTATGATTGTCATAGAAAATTGAATCGATAACACAATCATGCAATGAGATATGTTCTAGCGTGTTTTCGGAAGTGAAATTAATATCATGCCACCTCAACTTTTAGTTTCATTTTATTGGTATTCGCCGATTTCATCTAACGTTCCTGTATTCACGAGTCCGAGAGGCTTAAAGGAGCATCAGCGACTGGATCGAAGACTTAGCCTTACAGGATTGTCTGCTGATCCACTTCTTCGAATTGCCTCTTACAGACCAAGGACCGAACGGTCCGCAACTTGAATACGTTGTTATGCGGCGTTATTGCTTCTTCGAAATACTCCCAAGTGCTCGATTCAGTTATCTAATCATGCGATACCTCATGACTTTCAAGTTCACCGTTCTTATCAAAACTAAGTCGTAACAGACTATCATCTACCCCTACGCCTGCTCTTCCTAGATAATAAACATACTGACGAGAAGGCTCATCAAGTTTTTGTTCTGGTTCACCAAGTAAATCAATAATCTCGGTTTCCGTCATTCCTTTAAGCTCGTAACTATTTATCAAACTGTACACCATACTATTTCTTTTCTCTGCCTCTTTAAACCATGTTTCTTTATTAAACTGATTACTACATGAACAAAGAATTAGTAGTAATAGTAAAGAGAGAACTATCTTCTTCATTAGACTATCCCTTCCTTTTTCATTACAGCTTACTATTTATTCAATAATTTTCATGCGGGTATGATGGGAGTTGCACATAAACCGCCGAAAGTAAATTGTGTTCTTTAGTTCGAATTTTTTTAATTTCTTTCAAGAATGTCGCATAACGTTCCTGTATTCACGACCCGCCCTATGCCGGGTGTCCGACGTATGTCGGACCCAGGACGAAAGTCCGCAGCGTGAATATTATGTTAAGCGATGTATTGTGACTTCTTCGATTTGCTTAAGAATCATTATCGTTTGTCTGTCTTTCTCTGATTTCAGTAATTATGCGATGGTATTTTTCAATTTCAAACTTAAATTCTGATTCATTGGCATTCATTATGCTTTTAAGGTGCTCAAATTCTTGTATTAATCCCCTAGAAAATTCAAAAATTTGAGCCCATGAAAAGATAAACTTATTTGAACTTTCGATAGTCTGATCTTTGAAAGGGGATTGCTCTGTTAACCAAATT